>NZ_JBNPNC010000036.1:0-28432 GCF_050314315.1 Desulfovibrio sp. SGI.102
TAGAGGAGCATCTGCTGCCCTTATAGAGGCAGAGTTATTTAGTTATTATATCCAATTGTCTAAAAGATGAGAGATAGCAAGAGTTTTTTCGGGATACTTACTCCCATTATCTAGAGTGATCTTCCAAAAAGGTAGTCACAAAGGTGTAGCCGGCATCTTCAGTAACGAAGGGAAGTAGTCTTTCGATGGCATGGAGCATGGTTCCATCGTAAGGAAGAGGTTCCTCGGGATAGTCACTCCATGTAAGATGAAGTTCAAAAAGCTTGCGTAGAGCCTTTGAACGAGCCCAGAACATGGTTCCGACGGGAAAGACAAAATGCTTACGGCCCGAAAATGGAATATCCATTTGAGACATAAGCTTTTCGGCATAGGGGAAATTATTTGTCCATCCCAAGGTGTTGGGATCATCGGGGAAAATTAGTCCGCATTCCGGATGGTCATAAAGATAGGTGAGGCATTTGTCCATCATGGCATCTTGGTCTGTACCCAGAAGATTTGACATTAAACAGTCATACCACTTCTGAATAACCTGCTCATCGCATCCGACGGATTTTTTGGTATGGACATGGCCGATAATTTCATAGCTGTTCAATTCATCGGCAAATAGCGTAAGCATTGGTCCTATGTCCCGTCCTTTATTGGGAGTGGCTTTTATGATGCCATCAAGCCCGTGTTGACTGAGAATAGCGGCACACTCGTTCATTTTGTCCTTCGAAGTGGAAATAAAGATCTTGGGAATGGTCTCATTATAGGTTATCCGTCTGCATATGTCGTCAAATACATCTAGATAGAATGCGTGGATATGAAGTGCTGCTCGACAGTCATATCTGCGGGAGGGCATGGCTTTGCCATCGATGGCGGGATAGGTAGATATATTTCCGTTGATGACCTCACGTAAGGCATCGACTTCAGAAATATGCTTGTTCTGTGCTAGCATGGCCACATGGACTCCTGGCAGCAGTTTGACCGTTGCGAAGCCAATCCGCAACGCATGGATATACCAGAGAAAATTTTCTAGAGAATCAAGCAAGATAGACTTGTATTTCAGTTTTTTATCTCGGATTTCTTCCCAGAGTTTCTGTTCTTCTGCACAGTATGTCCGGGCGATATTGATTTCATGCAGCAGATGGCCAACATAGGTGTCCATACTGAAATGGGTCTTGAAAAAGTTTTGCAGTTGTCTGCCTACGGTGGTTGCAAGTTCCGTGTCACTCAGGAACGCGGCGGCCTTACGGGCCATGTCTGCTGTATCGAGGTATGGAGCGACACAATGGTCATGAAGCTCCGTATTTTTGAAAAATTCAGGATAGCCGGAAGCCTTATCGAAACACACAACCGGACATCCTTTTTCTGCAGCTCCCATCAGGACGCTAGGCAGAGGGTCGAGGCGTGACGACAGAAGAAATACGTCGGCAAATTCATACATGATATTCAAATTGGAGATAGGTCCAACGAATTCTATATTATCATTTGGATCCACAATTTCTAGCTGTGCGCGAGTCAGATTACAGTCGAGGATCGGTTCCCTTTGTCCTCCGACCCAAATGAATCTAATTTTTTCCTTGGGTAGAAGTTCCATAATTGTCCCGGCGGCGGAAATGAAGAGATCAACGCCTTTTCTACCTTCTATAGTACCGATGCCGAGAACGATGCTACCACCGTATTGCTTGTACTCACGCAGTCTTTCAAAAAGATGTTCTTCCGTTGGAGAGGATGCCGGAATTTTTTTAGAAAATTCTGATATGCCCTGGGGATAATAGGGAAGGGTTATATGCTGGGTTCCAAGCCTGCGTAAAACTTCATTTAGCACGATTTTTGTCGAAAATATGACTCTGTTTGCCCAGTGAAAGGCCTTGATGAAGGCATCTTCACCAAACTCTACGGAAAATTCATGAACACATATGATGCTGGGAATGAAGTTTTGAAGAAAATAGGGAAGAGCATCTCTAGATTCTATAGAATTAACCAGAGCAAAGGAAATATTTAATGAATTGAGTTTAGAATTTAATATTTTATTTATTTTTTTGTTATTATGTCTATATTTTGAAGGAATAGAAATGGTATAGTTTGCTATATCGATAAATTGCTTCAAAATTGGGCCATCACCGAGGATTACAAAAATAATATTGTACTGTTCCGCTAGTTTATTGGCAATATCCCAGCAAAGAATGGGACAGCCGCTTTGAGATGCATCATGGGAAACAATGACACATGTTTCCTTAGTCTTGTCCAAGCAGCGTAAGTCTCCGTAAGTCAGCTGCCTGGGGATAACTGGTTCCTGTTCCTTTGCGGCGGCTGGAGATAAATTCCACGATGAGTTGCGGGAGGAGGTCGTATTGGTGTGGAGGCCGAACTGATGATGTATTGGCTGTCGGTAGACCCGCCAAAAGGCGCATAGTACACTCTTGAGGTCCCTACTGTGCATGATCTCAATGCCTGCCCGCATGGGATAGTAGACAAGTAGGTTGAAAAGTCCGCTGCCTTTCCTGATACGCTGGGGACCCTCCTTCATGATTTTGCGAAAAAAATACCAAGGGTCTGAGTGCAAGAAGGAGAACCATTCTCGTCCAAAGATGATGAAGGATGCAGGGAGGAGGCAAAAGGCAGCGATGATGCGATACAACATGATGTCGCTCTGTGTTTCTTGGAGATTCTGCCAGAGCTCGATTGCTGTTGAAATAGAGCTAGGCCTTGATTCTGGAATGACTCAGCATCACCTAGCTGGCATCCAGTTCAACATTTGTCAGGTGAATCTGGTATCTATAGCATTCTAACGGTTCGAAATTAGCCATGTAGAGTTTTGTAGCATGATATAATCATAATTTTTGTTGCAGAATAGCATTTATTCCGCTAGCAAGATCATATTTTGGTGTCCAGCATAAAATATTTTTTGCTTTTGATATGTCTAAGACATTATATCTAGGATAAAAAATATTATTCTCATCCCATTTAGTTATAAAATTGACTTTTTTTCTTGATGCTGTTTCGACGCATGCTATGACTTCAGACAAAGAACTACCGACTCCACTTCCTATATTAAAAATCTGAAATTTGTCAATATGATGTATTGATTTTAATATAGCATCGTTGAGGTCATCAATATAGATATAGTCTCTGATCGTATCGAGGCTTGACCAGATATCTATCGGAAGATTATTCTTTGCTTTGTCTATCAATATGTCAATAAATCCTTGCTTCTTTTTATATCTAGCGTTCATGCCGTACGGATTTGAAATCCGCAATACATTGCAAGTTATATTGCTATTATATGATGAGAGTAATTTTAAATAGTTTTCAATTAGAATTTTATGTATTGCATAAGGTGAGCATCCGGTAACAGGGAAGTTTTCTCTATATGGAGTTTTCTGGTTCCCGTAATAGACAGTACCTCCGCTGGAAGGGAAAATGATGTGACACGGATATCGGTAGCTCTTCAGATAATCTATAATACTCACTGTTGATTGGGTTTGATTTACTAATGAATCAAACCAAGATTTTTCTGGTTCAGATCTATTGATTTCTGATGCGAGATGAATAAGAACAGGCGCTTGCGTAGCAAAAATAGACGTTATTGTCTCACACTCTTCAATATCACCTATGACGATGTCGCAGCGTTTGTTCGAAGTAGCTTCCAGAGGAACAGAAGTCTCTTTTCTGTAGTTCAGAACTAGGTTAAAGTCAGTGTGACGCAAGAGATATTTTATCAGAGCTTCTCCGATACGCCCAGAAGCGCCTGTAACGATAATTTTCACTGTCGCTCCTTAATTAGAGATTCAAACATAAATTTGTTGCGGTGCAACTAAGAAAGATGTATTTTTAGCTCCTTTTAATATAAAACATGATAAAATGTTCAATTTTGATATTTGCTATCTCAATATTTTTAGATTGGATTAACACTTTATTTCTAACAAGTTAATATCTTTATCTGTCATTATATAACTCAAGATATAATGCTCGTGATTTTTTTCTAAAATTTATTGTTGTTAATATTTTTTTCTGTATGTTTTTATTTTTTTGAACTTGTATTAATTGCATCTTCGAGATATCTGTTCCTTTCATAGGAAGGACGGCAGTCCGCAGTGCTTTTTCTTGTGATTCTTCTTGAGGTAATTGCAAGGGCGTGCAACGGACAGAAACACTGGGAGGCCATGTCGCGCTTCATTTCCCGGGACAGAGGGCGGAAGAAATGTTCAAGCCAATCCGCTGGAAATAATCTCTGATAAGCTCGGCAGGGTAGTGATATTTTTCTACTTCCCCTTGCCAGGCAGAGAGTACAGAAATACGTTTTGGGGCTTTAAATAATTCTCGTTTCAGGAGAGGGATGCCCTCTCGAAGAATTTTTTCCCATCGAAATGTTGGATTAGCTGCAATCTTTGTATACAGGTTGTAAGGGCGATAACAGCCGGCGTGTAGACCATGGAGTTCGAGCCAAAGGGAAAACCTAACTTCATAGCCAACAGCTATATCTCTATTGTTATCAGCTGCAACGGCTAAAATAAATTTTTTAAAAGCGGGGTGCTGTAAAGCCTTTTTCCTGAGAACTAGATAAAAACTCTGCATATGAGGCATGACTTCATACGAAAAAGTCATACCCCAGAAGTCGCAGGGAATGGAAGCCATCGTTTGGTAGACAGGTGCATAAGATCCAATAGGCGCAAATACACTATCATTGCAGAGTGTGACTTCTTTGGCTTCATAGAGTGAGGGGAAGGCTTCAAAAGCAGCTTTCCAGCTGGTGAAATCATAGCCTGCACAGGTCCGACAGACAATAGCATCGAAAATATCAGTCTCTTGCGGTAGGGTTGTCAGCGGAGCAGCAGAGCAAAGGATGACTTGTTTCCCTAGCTGTTTGAGATGGCGTGCCATGTACAGGACATAGGGGTCGACGATATTTTCAGGATCCCAATGAGCTAATAGAGCCACTTCACTGTTAGCAAAATTCTTCTCATTTCCGTATGGGATGGTATATGCGCCATTCAGTGAGCATGGTTCTTCCAGATAGTGGCCAATAAGGCAGTGTGCTTTCCGGCAAGCTTGGGAAGGGAAAATAGAGAGAGTGCGTAAAAGGGATATACGCCGGGATTTAGGGGCAGAAAAATCAAGGTGTGAAAAGATTTTATTACCACAACAATTGTAGCTTTTATAGAGCGCGCTTTTGACTCCCTGAGTTCGTAGTTCATGAAAAAAACGCTCTATATACCATGAGATGTTTTTATTCATTCCAGAAATCTGCCTTGGCATCTTTTTCAGACAATACAGGATTCTCTACAGGCCACGCCACCTTGAAGGTCGGATCATCCCAGCGGTAGGAGCCTTCATCCCAGGGGCAGTAATAGTCCGTGCATTTGTAATGGAAGTGGGCGATCTCGCTGGTGACTACAAAACCGTGGGCCAGGCCTGGTGCGATCCAAAGTTGCCACTGGTTTTCCTGGGTCAGTTCCACACCGTACCACTGGCCAAACGTGGGCGAATCACGGCGAATATCCACCGCCACGTCAAAGACGCTGCCCAGAGAGACAGAGACCAGCTTGCCCTGCGGCCGGGTTTTTTGGAAGTGCAGGCCACGCAGTACGCCATAAGAGGAACGGGAGTGGTTGTCCTGCACGAAGGGCAGGTCGATGCCGATCTCGGCATAGCGTTCCTGTTGCCAGGTCTCCACGAAATAGCCGCGGGCATCGCCCCAGACTTTGGGTTTGATGAGCAGCACACCGTCGATGTGGGTCCGCACTACTTCCATTGTCCTATCCCCGTATCCACAAGTTCTCGCAGGTATTGACCGTACGCTGTTTTAGCCAGTGGCTTGGCCAGAGTACGCACATCATCAGACGATATCCAGCCATTGCGCCAGGCGATCTCTTCCAGACAGGCGATCTTCAGGCCCTGACGCTGCTCCACGGCCTGCACGAAGGCTCCGGCATCCATAAGGGAATCATGGGTCCCGGTATCCAGCCAGGCGATGCCACGCCCCATGAGCTCCACATGCAGGTCCCCCCGGCGCAGGTAGGCATTATTGACATCCGTGATCTCCAGCTCGCCGCGTGCGGAAGGTCGTATCTGTCGGGCGATGTCCAGCACGGAGGCATCATAAAAATATAACCCGGTCACGGCAAAATTCGAGCGAGGATGTTCCGGCTTTTCCTCGATGCTGACTACACGGCGATCCTTGTCGAACTCGACGACGCCATAGCGTTGCGGGTCGCTGACATGGTAACCGAAAATGGTTGCCCCCTGTTCGCGGGCCATGGCCGCATGGGTCAGGGCTGGCAGGCCGTGGCCGAAAAAGACATTGTCGCCCAGTACCAGGCAGGTATTGCAGCCTGTTATGTGTTCCTCGGTCAGCAGGAAGGCCTGCGCCAGGCCTTCCGGTCGGGGCTGTACCACATAGGTGATGGAGCAGCCCCACTGTTGCCCGTCATGGAGCAGAGCTTCGTACAGGGGCAGATGCTCCGGTGTGGAGATGAGGCAGATATCCCGGATACCGGCCATCATCAGGGTGGCCAGGGGATAATAGATCATGGGCTTGTCATAAATGGGCATGAGCTGCTTGCTGACGCTGAGGGTCAGCGGGTACAGGCGGGTGCCGGAGCCGCCTGCCAGCAGGATACCTTTCCATGAAGCCATATGTGCTCTCCTGATGGGGGACTGAGAAAAGAGATTTATCGTCCTGCGTAATTGCGCGTGATCCAGTCCTGGTAGGCGCCGCTACGTACGTTCTCTACCCACTGGCCATGTTCCAGATACCAGCGCACGGTCTCGCGCAGGCCGGAAGTGAAATCATGTTTCGGGACCCAGCCTAGTTCCTTTTCGATCTTGCTGCAATCGATGGCATAACGGAAGTCATGGCCAGGTCTGTCCGTTACGAAAGTGATCAATTCGGCGTAATTTCCACGAGGGCTGGGGACCTGTTCATCCAGTATGGCGCAAAGGCTGTACACCACATCCAGGTTGGTCTTTTCCGAGCGGCCACCAATATTATAACTTTCACCGATACGGCCGGCTTCCAGGACGCGGGCGATGGCTTGACAGTGGTCTTCTACATGCAGCCAGTCGCGGATATTGCTCCCTGTGCCGTAGACAGGCAGTTTTTTCCCTTCCAGCGCATTAAGGATCATGAGCGGGATCAATTTTTCCGGGAACTGACGCGGGCCATAATTGTTGGAACAGTTGGTCAGCAGCACCGGCAGGCCGTAGGTCTCATGGAAAGCCCGCACCAGATGATCGCTGGCAGCTTTGGAGGCCGAATAGGGACTATTGGGGCTGTACGGCGTCGTTTCCGAAAAGGCGGGATCCCCCTCCCTGAGCGTACCGAAGACTTCGTCTGTCGAGACGTGCAGGAAGCGAAAAGCCTGTTTTTTATCTATCTCCAGCTCTTTCCACCATTGCGAGACGACCCGTAGCAGGATCGCTGTTCCCAGAACGTTGGTCCGTACGAAAGCTTCAGGATCAACGATGGAGCGATCGACATGACTTTCAGCGGCGAAATTCAACACAGCATCAGGACGATAGGTCTGTAGCAACCAACGCACGAGTTCGGCATTGCCGATATCGCCCTGAACGAAAATGTAGTCCTTGTCCTTCGCCAGTCCCGCCAGATTTTCCGGATTGCCGGCATAGGTCAGCTTGTCCAGATTGATGACGCGTTCACCCCGTTGCCGGGCCTGGAGGACATAACAGGAACCAATAAAACCGGCGCCGCCGGTGATAAGGAGAGTCTTGGTCATGGGACATCTAATGCACATCGATGTGCCGGTTATTGTTGCAGGGGGGAAAGGGCAAGCTCTGCCATAGTCAGAGAGAGGGCTTCCTGCCAGTGGGGCAGTCTGATCCCCAATGTCTTTTCCAGTTTTTCCACAGACAGGCGTGAATTCAGCGGACGCGGAGCGGGGGCGCCATACTCTTTTGTCGTGATGGCCTGCACAGCATCATTTTTGAGGCGCAGCGCATGTCCCATGGCGCGGGCTGTATCGAAAATCTGGCAGGCGAAACCGTGCCAGCTCGTCTCGCCACGACAGACGGCATGATAGATACCGGAAGGCATATCCCGCCGTGCCAGTGCGATGTTTGTGATATCGGCCAGGAGACGGGCGGAGGTGGGCGCACCGATCTGATCTGCCACAACGGATAAACGGTCACGCTGTCCGGCCAGGCGCAGCATGGTCTTGAGAAAATTGTTCCCGCGGGCGGCGTAGACCCAGGAGGTCCTGAAAATGACGTAGGATGCGCCGCTGTCCATGATTGCCTGGTCTCCAGCCAGCTTGCTCCGGCCGTAGACATTGAGAGGTCCGGTTGGTGCCTCTTCGCTGCGGGCGTCGTGGCCGCTGCCGTCATAGACATAATCGGTGGAGTAGTGGAAGATCCGTATGGCATGCCTTGCCGCATACTGTGCCAGTACATACGGCAGATCCCGATTGATGCACAGGGCTGTCTGCATGTCAGCTTCCGCCTTGTCCACCGCCGTATAGGCGGCGGCATTGACGATGCAGTCCGGGGCATACATCTCCAGCCAGCGGTTCACTGCAGACATGTCGGAGAGGTCGAGCTCATGGCGTGCCGGTGCCAGGACATCCCCCCATAGGGCAAGACTGCGCTGCAATTCAAATCCGACTTGTCCGGTACCGCCTGTCAGAAATATCTTCATTGCTGTTCCCGTTGCGCTTCGAATGATTTCATATATTCAGGCAGCAACTCCTGAGGCGTACCAATGCGGTATATCTTTCCCTGCTCCATCCAGATCAGTCTGTCACAGTGTTCTACCGTGCTCAGCCGATGTGCGATGATGATGATGGTCAACTGGCCTTTGAGGTCTGCGATGGTCTCCATGATGGCACTTTCTGTCCCAAGGTCAAGAGCACTGGTGGATTCGTCCAGGATCAGGATATCGGGAGCAGCATACAGGGATCGTGCGATGGAGACACGCTGCGCCTGCCCGCCGGAAAGCCCCGCACCCCGTTCCCCGATAGGATACTCTATACCTCTTGGGTCATGTTCCACAAGGTCCAGCGCGGCCATGCGGCAGGCCCGGGCCACCTTTTCCGCGTCATAGGGTTTGCCCCATTGACTGAAGGCCACGTTCGCCGCCACGGTCCCCTGCAGGATGTAGGGGGATTGCGGTACATAGCCGATGCTGCGGATATAGGCGGCCCGCTCTTCTGGCGAGAGTTCCTTGCCGTCCACGCGTAAGATGCCACTGCTCATGGGCAGCAGGCCGCACAGTAGGCCCACAAGAGTTGACTTGCCGGCACCGGAAGGCCCTATTATACCGAGCTGCTCTCCCTTGTGGATGGAGAAACTCAGTTTGGAGAGGCTGTCCTGTGTAGCCCCCGGGTAGCGAAAATCAGCCTGATCAAGCGTGATCTCACGATCAAAGCGAAATGAGGGATCGGGGTCAGGCGACGAGGGCAGCGCCTGCTTCTGGATAGCTTCCAGACGCTCAAGGCAGTTCATGGCCATGGCGCGCAGGCCTCGCAAGGTCACCAGGCAGCCCAGGGAACGGTTCAACAGCGGCAGTACACGCCATGCGGCCAGCATGATGACCGTGATCACACCAGCGATGGTCGACATGTCGGCATCATCGGTAGAAATAAGCAGCCAGATGGTGCTGGGAATGACCAGGAAGCCGCAAACTTCCAGTATCCATGAAGGGATGGGGGGCGCGACGGTCAGGAACGACCGTGCGTTCTTCCCCTTGAGACAGGCATCCTGGTAGGATTTGAAAAAGACAGGCTGCTGCCGGTAGATAAGGATCTCCCGGATACCGTTCATGGCGACCATGGCCGTCGTATTTTCCTGCTGGCTGCTGCCGGCAGCGGTGGCTCCGGAGCGGTCGATTGCCGACTTCATGCCACGATAGATGGACGTCGTTATCAAACCTGTGATGAACAGGCAGAGCAGGATGACACCCGGTGTCGCTGAGATGAGCGTCAGGAACAGGGCTACGGCCGTGATTGCGTAGGTGTAGACGCTAAGGATATTGACGACGTATTGCCCAAGTGTTGTTTTCCAGCTCAGGGCCTGGAACATGGCTGCACTGTTGCCGGCCATATGCTCCATGTAGTCACTGTACAGGAAGTGCCGCATGATGGTGCTGCCGGCACTGAAGGCGATATCTTCACCCAGGACTGCGCTTTTCCAGCCAACAAGGGCAGAGAGGCCGTTCTTGATGGCCGCGAAAGCTACGACGATACAGGCAGTGAGCAGTGTGAAATAGCGCAGGTCGTTGCAGAGCTGCCCCAACGCCGGAATAGCCTGAAGCAGTTCCTGGACGATCCTGTGGGACAGAATAGCCTGCGGAGCGGCGATGCTCATGGCCATCAGCGACATGGAGAAGATGGAAAGGACTTCGAAAAATGCCAGGACGAACATGAGGAATAGCAGGACGTACGTACGCCAGCGTACCCATGAAGGCAAAACATGCAGGACACGGCGAAGATCGCGGATGAGCAGTTTTTCTTGAATATCCATGGACGGCCCGCGTCGATCTGAACAGGATTCAGGGTTGAAGTGCAGAACAGAAAAATATTTTGGATCACGATGCCATACACTTCACGAGATGCTGCTCCATACAGCGTGATACGGATGTCTGCACATGCGGAAAGGATGTTACTGCATCACGTTGTTCATGTTCCACTATTTTAAAACATATAAAATAAATCCGGACTGTTCTGGCCAGGGGACAGGTATGCCGGGGAAATGCCCGTACCTTATACAGCAATATCGGCCAACAAAAAAGGGGGCACAGTTTGTCGCCGTAACCCCTTGGATTCTTGTGG
The DNA here is from genome assembly GCF_050314315.1 of Desulfovibrio sp. SGI.102. Lineage (NCBI taxonomy): Bacteria > Pseudomonadati > Thermodesulfobacteriota > Desulfovibrionia > Desulfovibrionales > Desulfovibrionaceae > Desulfovibrio > Desulfovibrio sp. SGI.102. The sequence continues at coordinate 10,770 of NZ_JBNPNC010000036.1, forward strand.
TGGAGAAGAGGAGACTTGAACTCCCGACCCCCGCCTTGCGAAGGCGATGCTCTCCCAGCTGAGCTACTTCCCCACATGGACGCCACAACGCGGCGTAGCGAGGTATGTATGCCATTCATCTGCTGCGGTCAAGTCTTTTTTGTGCACAGGCCGCCCGTCGGTCAGGAGAGAGGGGCCTGATATCCGTGGCATGCAAGGGACGGTCAGCTACGAATCCGGCTCCGGCAAGCAGGAGGACATGCTTGCACCAGTGACCGTCAGGATGGGTAGGTCGTCATGTCCGCCGCTCGCTCCGGTTGTTTCCAGAGCGTTTTCTCCTTGGTATGCAGGCAGGCGAGCTCCAGCTTTCCCGGAACGCCTGCAGGAAAGCAAGGCCGCTCCGAAGCAGGCCGGCACAGCAACGCCCTGCCCGCCAGGACACAGGGGCATCCCCGGGCCGTGTCTTCCGGCCGGCAACCCTCACGCCACGCCGGACAAAGCCCGTGGCATCCCCGGGTCCTCTCCTTCCGCCATCCCTGAAAAAAATCGGCCGGGCCGCCCCTGTGGGGCTTGGCTACCGCGAAAAAAAACGCTATAGAAGCCCGCTGGTGTCACTATGAAGGAATATCGAGATCATTATTTTCTCAAGGCCAAGCGCGAGAATTATCCGGCCCGTTCCGTGTACAAGCTCAAGGAACTGGACGCGAAGTTCAAGCTCTTCCGCCAGGGGATGCGCGTTCTGGATCTGGGCGCGGCTCCGGGCTCGTGGTCGCTGGGTGCTGCCGAAAAGGTGGGCCAGCGCGGGCTCGTGCTGGGCTGCGACATCCAGACCACGGAGACCGCCTTTCCGCCGCAGGTCACCTTCATGCAGGAGGACGTGTTCAACCGTTCCGATGCCTTTGAAGCCCGCCTGCGTGAGATGGGGCCGTTCGACGTGGTCATGAGCGACATGGCGCCCCGCACCACCGGGACCAAGTTCACGGACCAGGCCCGTTCGCTCGAGCTGGCCTGCGAGGCCCTGGAAGTGGCGCGCCTGCACCTCAAACCCGGCGGCAGCTTCATCGTCAAGATTTTCATGGGGCCGGACATCCAGGAGATGCTCCAGCCCATGCGTCGCGCCTTCAAGGCCGTCAAATCCTTCAAGCCCAAGAGCTCCCGAGCCGAGAGCAAGGAGACCTTCTTCGTGGGCATGGGGTTCAAGGCCGAGGCGCGTCCTGCCGCACAGGATGCGGGCACGGACGGAGCCGCCGACACCGGACAGGAGCCCGGCGCCCTTTAGGGGCGTCCCATCCTCCGCTGTCCGGGCCGCTGCATCCGCGTGCGCGCCCGGAGGGGCCGGAAGCGTGCTCCCGCCGCCGGGATGTCCCGGTATCCTGGGCAGGGAACGGACGCGCCGCAAGGCCGTCTGTCTTTTTTCACCTTTTACATTCTCCGAGTTTTGGGAGGTTTTATGTCTGGGCACAGCAAATGGGCCAATATCCAGCACCGCAAGGGCCGTCAGGACGCCAAGCGCGGCAAGGTTTTCACCAAGGCCGCCAAGGAAATCATCATCGCTGCCAAGAACGGTGGCGATCCGGCGGGCAACCCTCGTCTGCGTGCCGCCATTGCCGCTGCCAAGGCCGTGAACCTGCCCAAGGACAAGATCGAAGCCGCCATCCGCAAGGGTACCGGTGAAGATGCGGGCGGCGATCTGACCGAATGCTTCTACGAAGGTTACGGTCCCGCCGGTATCGCCATCATGGTGGAAGTGGCCACCGACAACAAGAACCGCACCGTGGCCGAAGTGCGCCACCTGTTCACCAAGCACGGCGGCAGCCTGGGCACCGACGGCAGCGTGAGCTGGATGTTCGACCGCAAGGGCGTCATCACCGTGGACAAGGCCGCCTACACCGAAGACCAGATGATGGAAGTGGCCATGGAAGCCGGCGCCGACGACGTCATCGACGATGAAGATGTCTGGACCCTCCAGACCGCCATGGCCGACTTCGCGGCCGTGCGCGACGCTCTGGAATCCGCCGGTGTGACCATGCAGTCCGCCGAACTGGCCATGGTGCCCCAGAACCTGGTGGCCGTGGACGCCGAAGCCGCCCAGAAGGTCATCCGTTTCATGGAAGCCCTGGACGACAACGACGACGTGCAGAACGTCTACGCCAACGCCGACTTCCCCGAAGACATGGATATGGACTAGTCCGGTACGTTCCCGCCCCTCCGGGCGGCAGATGTCCGTTTTTTGCCCGGCATTCCCTGAGTGCCGGGCTTTTTTTCTATGGAGAACTATGGCAGACACTCCTCTTGTGGTCCTGGGGGTCGACCCCGGCTCCCAGCGTACGGGCTGGGGCATCATCGCGGAACAGTCCGGCGTGCTGCGTCTGGTGGATTGCGGCATCATCCGCACCACCTCCAGCGGTGAAAAGGAATTCTCCCAGCGGCTGGCCGTCATCTACCGGCAGCTGGCGGACGTGGTGGGCCGTTACCGGCCGCAGGAGGCCGCCATCGAGCAGGTCTTCACGGCCAAGAACGCGGCCAGCGCCCTCAAGCTGGGCCAAGCCCGCGGTGTGGCCGTGGCCGCCTGCGCCGCCCACAGGGTGCCGGTGAGCGATTACGAGCCCACGCTGGTCAAAAAATCCGTGGTGGGCACCGGCCGCGCGGAAAAGGAACAGGTGGCCTTCATGGTGCGGTGTTTGCTCAATGTGCGCGGTGAGGGCTGGGCCCTGGACACCACGGACGCCCTGGCCGTGGCCATCTGCCATCTGACCATGCGCCGCCTGAAGCTGCTGGCCCGGCGCTGAGGCGAGGGAAAGGCGGCCTGCGTTGTTTTTTTTGAGGGGAGGATATAAGGCGCACCTTAACTGGAATTTTTGCCTTTTCGTTTGTGCTGCGATAGACTGGAACCTATGAAAAGATTGCAAGCCTACAAGTTCCAGCTCCGCCCCAAAGCCGGGCAGGAACGCCTCATGCGGCGTTTTGCCGGATGTTGCCGTTTTCTCTGGAACAAGGCGCTTGCATTGGAAAAAGAGACCTATGCGGCGGATAAAAAACGTCTTGGTTACCATGCCCTTGCTGGAAAATTGAAGGACTGGAAAAAAGAGGAGGATACCTCTTTTTTAGCCGAAGCCCATTCCCAGATATTGCAACAAGCGTTGAAAGACCTCGACAGGGCCTACAAAAACTTCTTTGCCAAGCGTGCGGATTTTCCGCGTTTCAAGAGAAAGGGAGTTCATGACGCCTTTCGCTATCCGCAAGGTTTCAAGCTCGATGAAGGTAACAGTCGCATATTTCTGCCTAAAATCGGCTATGTTTGCTATCGCAATAGCCGCAAGATAGAAGGAACACCGAAACAGGTAACAGTTTCCCTGTCTGCTGGTAGATGGTTCGTTTCCATTCAGACGGAACGGGAAGTTCCAGAATCTGTACACACTTCGCAAAGTGTCGTCGGCATAGATATGGGCATTGCCCGTTTTGCGACGTTTTCCGATGGCGCTTCTATCAGACCACTGCACAGTTTTCGCAAGCATGAAAAGAAGCTGGCAAAGCTGCAGCGGAAGTTGGCAAAACGAGTGAAGTTTTCCGCCAACTGGCAGAAGCTCAGAGCCAAAATCCAGCGCCTGCACCGTACAATAGCCAATGTACGCAACGATTTCCTGCACAAGACAACCACGATGATCAGCAAAAACCACGCTCTTGTCGTGATTGAAGATTTGAAAGTGCGGCATATGTCGCGTTCGGCTTCCGGTACGCTTGAAGTTCCGGGCAAAAATGTGCGCACAAAGGCAGGATTAAACAAGTCCATACTGGATCAAGGCTGGTTCGAGTTTCGACGGCAGCTTGAGTACAAGCTGAAATGGCTGGGTGGAAAGATAGTTGTCATTCCTCCGCAGTATACCAGCCAGACATGCAGTCATTGCGGATGCGTAGACAGAGCAAACAGACCAACGCAGGCGAAATTCAAATGTACGGCTTGCGGATTTGAAGCCAATGCCGATCATAACGCGGCGTTGAACATTCTGGCGGCAGGGCATGCCGTGTCAGCCTGTGGAGCGGGAAGGGCTCAAGGGCCCGCGTTGAAGCAGGAACCCGCCTATGGCGCGGCTCGTTAGAGCCGCTACCGATAGGAATCCCCCGACTTTAGGCGGGGGAGGATGTCAATCCACGATGGTGGCGCGCTTGATGATGACGGGCTGCATGGGCACGTCTTCGTAGTAGCCGCGGCTGCCGGTCTTGACGGCCGCGATCTGGTCCACCACGTCCTGGCCGCGGATGACCTTGCCGAACACGGCATAGCCCCAGCCCTGCGGGTCCTTGCTGCGGTGGTCGAGGAAGCTGTTGTCCTTGACGTTGATGAAGAACTGGGCCGTGGCCGAATGCGGGTCGGAGGTACGGGCCATGGCGATGGTGTACTTGCGGTTGCGCAGGCCGTTGTCGGCTTCGTTCTTGATGGGGGCGCGGGTGGTCTTTTCGCGCAGGCTGGCGGTCATGCCGCCGCCCTGGATCATGAAGTCCTTGATGACGCGGTGGAAGATGGTGCCGTCATACTGGCCGGCCTTGACGTATTCCAGAAAGTTGGCCGTGGTCATGGGGGCCTTGCGGGCATCCAGACGCACGAGGATGTCGCCCATGCTGGTCTCCAGCTTGACGACGGGGTCCGGGCCCTGGGCGCGGATGTCCTGGGGGGCGGCCAGCAGGGCGCAGGCCAGCAGCAGGGCGGGCAGCAGACGGGTGAAGAGAGCGGATTTCTTCATCAAAAATTCCTTTGTGGTTTGAAACCTCCCCCTTCAGGGGGAAAAGAGTGGTTGACAAGACGGCGGAGCCGATGAAATCCTTTTCCGTAACCTCTCCCTTTAGGGAGGGGCAATCCGCACGACCCCTATCCGTCGGCTGCGGAGTCAGTCGGCGGACGGGGCGACTGTGGATTGAAACATGAAGGGTTCTCCTTGATGATCTGTCGCACCATGCCGGTGCGACAGGCGCACGGTAGCATGTGCCGGGGGGAGCGGCAAGGGAAGGGGAGGCCGGAAACCCGCAGACGGAGGGGCTCAGGATAGGGACGGCCCTTCTGTGATGGGGGGAGGCCGGACGGTGCGGAAACGCCAGTCCTGGACGGAGCTCGTGCGGCAGGAACGGGACGCGCCGTCATCCTGCTCGCCGGCGGCTTTTGCCGACCCCGAAGGGGAGCGTGGCCTTCCTTCCCGGGATCACCGGACCATGACCGGCGGCCTGACCCGGCCGGGGCTTGCTTTTGCGCGCCATATTCCTATATGTTAAGCAAGGAATGAAAGTACGGCCGTGCATGCCGCGCGGCCAAATCCCGGAGGAAAAACATGACTGCTCGTACCATTGCGCAAAGCGCTGTGAGCGCCGTTTCCATCTATATGCGCCAGGTCTACATGTGGATGACCGCCGGTCTGGCCATCACGGCCGTGACGGCCTTTGCCGTGGCGTCCAGCCCCGACCTGCAGATGGCCATCCTGGGCAACATGGTGATCATGATCGCCCTCATCGTGGCCCAGTTCGGCATGGTCATCGCCCTGGGCGCCGCCATCCACAAAATGTCGGCCACCACGGCCACGGCGGTGTTCATCGCCTATTCGGCCCTGACCGGCCTGACCCTGTCCAGCATCTTCGTGGTCTATCCCATCGGTTCCATCGCCAATGCCTTCCTGACGGCCACGGGCACCTTCCTGGCCATGTCGGTGTACGGCACGGTGACCAAGCGTGACCTGACCGGCATGGGCAACTTCCTGATGATGGGCCTGTTCGGCATCATCATCGCGTCCATCGTCAACATCTTCCTGGCCAGCAGCATGATGGACTTCGTCATCAGCTGCATCGGCGTGCTGATCTTCACCGGCCTCACCGCCTATGACACCCAGAAGCTGCGCGCCTTCGGCATGAACGCTCCTGTGGACGACGCCACGGCCATGCGCCGCGGTGCCCTGCTGGGCGCCCTGGAACTGTATCTGGACTTCATCAACCTGTTCCTGATGCTGCTGCGTCTGTTCGGCGGCAACCGCGACTAGCGGGCTTTGACACGCCCTCCTTCTCCGCCCGCACATGAGGGGAAAGAGGGAAGATCCCGCGCCCTGTATTGGCGGGAAAGCTGCAGTAGCGGAAGGGGCGCAGGATGGATGGCCGCCTGTGGAGCGGCCACTCCGATGATATGACAGAGGGGCGGAAGGGTGACCTTCCGCCCCTCTTGTGTCTTGCCGGCTTTGACAAGCGGGCCCGGGGCCCGTATGCAGGACGGACGGACACTTTGTGCAAACATCGTCGCCCTGTGCGGCGTACAAGGATCTATGAGCAAGAAAAACAACTACTTCGATCTCCCGGCCGGTCTTGATGACGCCGAGCTGCTGGAGATCTTCCATGAACAGAACCGTCCTCTGCGTCTGGATGCCCTGCTGCGGGTCACGGGCCTGCCGCGTGCGGCCCGCAAGATGTTGGAAGACCAGCTTTATGCCCTGGCTGACGAAGGCCGGCTGGTGCGCCTGCAGGGCGGGCTCTGGGCCCGTGCCGACGGCCTGCGCCAGGTGCGCGGCCGCTACATGGCCCTGCGCAGCGGCGCGGGCGGTTTCGTGACGCCCTTGGGCGACAACGGGCAGGTGACCGGCCCGGACATCTTCATCCATCCCCTGCAGGCGGGCGATGCCTGGCATCAGGACATGGTGCGTGTGGCCCTGTCGCCGCGTTCGCATGCCCGCGGCAAGAGCCAGGAAGGCCGCATCGTGGAGGTGCTGGAGCGCGGCTGCCGCGAGGTGCCCGTGCACGTGATCCATGTGACCGGACGCCGCGCCCTGTGCCGTCCGGCGGACAGCCGCATGCCCTTCGATGTCAGCGTGGAGCTGCCCGGGGACATGGAGCGCCCCTCCGGCGGCTCGCTGCTGCTGGTGGCGCCGGAAAAACGTCTGGCCGCCGACCTCTGGCAGGCCCGTCTGCTGCAGGCCGTGGGCCGGGAAGACGACATCGCCGTGCAGGAGGATCTGGTCAAACTCAATCACGAGGTACCGCGGGAGTTCCCGCCCCGGGTCCAGGCCGAGGCCGACGCCCTGCCGTCCGCGCCCCAGCATGCCGACATGGCCGGGCGCGAGGACGTGCGCGCATTGCCGCTGGTGACCATCGACGGCGCCGATGCCCGTGACTTCGACGATGCCGTGCAGGTGGAGGCCCGCCCCGGCGGGGGCTGGCTCCTGCGTGTGGCCATCGCCGACGTGAGCCATTATGTGCGCCCGCGTTCGGCGCTGGATACCGAAGCTCTGGCGCGCGGCAATTCCTGGTATTTTCCCACGTCGGTGGAGCCCATGCTGCCGCCCGCCCTGTGCGACGGCCTGTGCAGCCTGCGTCCTGACGAGGACCGGCTGGCCATGCTGGCCGAGATCCCCTTTTCCGTCACCGGGCAGCCGGGCAGGCCGCGCTTCGCGGCGGTGGTCATGCGTTCGGCGGCCCGCCTGACCTACGATCAGGTCAAGGCCTGCCTGCTGGACAGGGACGAGCAGGCCCGTGCCGCGCTGGCCGCCGGACCGCGCGGGCAGGAAGTGCTGGACATGCTGGAGACGGCTTTCGAGCTGTACCGTTGCCTGCGCGAGGCCCGGCAGCGTCGGGGCAGCCTGGATTTCGACCTGCCGGAACCGGAATACGGCTTTGACGACAAGGGCCGCCTGCTGCGCGTGTCCCGCCGTGTGCGCCACGACGCCCACCGCCTCATCGAGGAATTCATGATCGCGGCCAACGAGGCCGTGGCCCGCCATCTGGGCGGCCTGAAAGCCGACGGCAGTCCGGAGGGGGCCCCGAAGGAGCCTTTCCTCTATCGCGTGCATCCCCAGCCCGATCCCGAGCGGCTGGAGAGCCTGTTCGACTCCCTGGAAGCCATCGATCCCGAACTGGTGCCCGTGAAGCCCGCGGCCTCGGCCCTGCAGGGCATCCTGCGGGACGTGCAGGGTTCGGACAGGGAGTTCCTGGTGGGGCGTTTGTGCCTGCGGGCCATGCCCCAGGCCCGCTATCAGCCGGAGAACGAAGGGCACTTCGGTCTGGCGTCCCGTGCCTACTGCCACTTCACCTCGCCCATCCGCCGGTATGCCGACCTGCTGGTGCACCGGGCGCTCAAGGCCAGTCTGGGCCTGTACGGCGGTGCCCTGCCTGCCGGGCAGAAGCTGCTGCGCGTGGCTGACCAGCTCAACAGGCGCGAGCGGGACGCCCTGGACTGCGAGCGCGAGATGGCCCGGCGTCTGGCCTGCATGGCCCTTGAGGGCCGCGTGGGCGAGCGCTTTAGGGGCGTGGTGGCCGGTGTCAATGATTTCGGCCTGTTCGTGGAACTGAGCGAGATGCCCGTGGAGGGCATGATCCGCGTGGAGGATCTGGGCGACGACTGGTACGACTTCGATGCCCGCCGCCAGTGTCTGGTGGGGCAGCGCTCGGGCCTGTGCTGGAGCATGGGCCAGTCCCTCGAGGTGGTGCTGGCCGAAGTGCACAGCGGCCGTCTGGAGATCCGCCTGCTGCCCACGGAGCTGGGCGTGGCGGCCCGCCGCGGCGGACGTGTGTCGCGCGGGCGGCAGGGACGGCCGGGCAAGGCTCCGGCCCGTCATGCCAAACTGCCGCATCAGCGCAAGGGCCGTGACCGCGACGGGCAGCGTCCCGTGCGCGGCAAAGGACAGGCCCGCCGGGATGGAGGGCGCGGGGCACGCCGTCCCGCAGGACGGGGGAGACGCGGATGAGCTTTTTCTCGCAAAAACAGCGCATGGGCGCGGCGGCCCTGATACTGGCCGCCAGCACCATCCTGTCCCGCCTCATGGGACTGGTGCGCGACAAGGTCATCTCCTGGCAGTTCGGCGCGGGCAGTGAAGCGGACATGTACTTCGCGGCCTTCGTGGTGCCGGACATCATCAACCACCTGCTGGCCGGGGGCATCATGGCCATCACCATCATCCCCCTGCTGTCCCGGCGCTTCCAGGAGGACGAGGACGACGGCTGGCGCTTTTTCTCCTGCATCTTCTGCTGGATGGTGGTGGCCTCGCTGCTGGTGACGGGGGCGGGCATGCTGGGCGCCGAGGAGCTGGCCCGCATCACGGCCCCGGGCTTCGACGCCGCTCAGACGGCACGGCTGGCCTTTTTCATGCGCATCATCCTGCCCGCGCAGGTCTTCTTCCTGTGCGGGGCCTGCGTCACGGCCCTGCTCTACATGCGGCGGCAGTTTCGCGTGCCCGCGCTGGCGCCCCTGATCTACAACGGCTGCATCATCGCGGGCGGCCTGCTGCTGCCCTGGCTGACGCAGGGCATGGATTTGCCTGCCGAATGGGAACTGGGCGGCATGACCGGTTATTGTGTGGGCGTGACCGTGGGGGCCTGTCTGGGGGCCTTTTTGCTGCCCTTCCGGGTGGCCGCCGCCGGGGGGCTGCGCCTGTCGCCGGTCTTCCGGCATCCGCTGCTCAAGCGCTTTTTGATCATGGCCCTGCCTCTTATGCTGGGCCAGACCGTCATCTTCCTGGATGAGCAGTTCATGCGCGTGTTCGGCTCGCTGGTGGGCGACGGCGCCGTGAGCCTGCTCAACTATGCCCGGCGCATCATGCAGGTGCCGGTGGGCCTCATGGGACAGGCGGCCGCCGTGGCTTCCTATCCCTTCCTGGTCTCCCTGCTGACCAATGGCGAGAAGGAACGCTTCGACCAGACCCTGAGTGCGGCCCTGCGGGCCAGCGTGGGCCTTATCATCCCCTGTGCCCTCTGGATGGGCGTGGCCGCCCAGCCCATCATGGGCGTCATCTTCCAGGGCGGCCGCTTCGGTCTGGCCGAGACCGTGGCCAGCACGCCCCTGTTGCAGATCATGCTGGCCGCCACGCCGCTGTGGATTCTGTACATGGTGCTGGTGCGCGCCTTCTATGCCGACGGCGATACCCTGACCCCGGCCACCACGGGCACGGTCATGACCCTGCTGGCCCTGCCGGTCTATTGCTGGTGGGCCGTGCCCCTGGGCGCGTGGGCCATCGCCCTGACCTCGGCGGTGAGCGTCAGCGCCTATGTGCTCTGGCTGGTGGCCATCTGGGCACGACGTCAGGGCACGGGCGCCTTCGCGGGCCTGCTTTCCCTGTCCGGCCGGGCCCTGTTGTGCTCCCTGCCCGCCGGGGCGGCCTCCTGGACGGCCCAGTACGGACTGGACGGCCTGCGTGCCTCCGGGACGCTGGCCTTGCCCGCCGTGGCTCAGGCCTGCCTGACCTGCGCTGCCAGCGGTCTGGCCTTTGCCGTGATCTTCCTGCCCTTGAGCTACAGGCTGGCACCCGGCATACTGGAGCCTGTCTGGCGGCGGCTGCGGCGCGGCCGTCCGCAGGGACAGGCCTAGGGAAGACGGCGGGACAGCGGTCGTCCACGCCTGGCTTGGGACGGCGGTCTGTCGCCGACAAAAGGCCGTGCCCCGGACGAGACGTTATGCGCCATGCCCGGAACCCTGTGGCCGGCGCAAGGCTTTTCCATCATCATCGAGGAGACGAAGATGCAAAAAATACTGCTGACAGGCCTGCTGATCCTGTTGCTGGCCGTTCCTGCGCCGGCCGCGGAAAAGGAAGTGGCCGGTGTCTTTTTCCCTCTGCCTGAGGGCTGGAGCGTCGTGGAGGAAAATACGTCCGGGACGACTTCCACCTTGCTGCTCCGGCAGGAAGGCCGCCGGACGGCCATCGCCGTGATGGTGGCCGCCGATGCGGGCCTTGCCCCCGCCCGGATAGCGACGGAACTGGCCTCCGTGACCGGAGCCACGGCCGATCCTGTGGAGCGGGAGGGACAGTACAGCTTCCCCATCAAGAAAGACGGTCAGGATGGCGTCTGTTTTCTGGCGCAGTCCAACGGGCGATTCATCCTGGTCAGCGTGCTGGGCGAGCTGCCCCCGGCCGTGCCCCTGCTGGAAGGCATGCGCTGCCCGGCCGATCCCGGCCTTGTGCTGCGCTGATCTTTCCCTGCCCTGAAAATGGAAAACGTCCCTGTGCTGCCACAGGGACGTTTTTTTATGGTTCGTTGCCGGAGCGGGCCGTACCAAGACCGGAGCAGATGTTGCCATCCGCTCATGGCAGCCATGGGACGGGTATCGTCCGTCTGTCTTTGTTTCAGGAGAGCTAGCTGCTCGGTGCAGTACGTCCGAGGGGGCGGCGCGGGAGGGGGCCTTTATGCCTGAGCAGCCGACGGCAGGCCACAGCGGCGTGCCCGTTGGCGATACGAGGGCTTTGGGCATCGGCAACAACGCAGGCTCTTTTCTCCTTCCCTCCCGGTCATCTTTGCTAGAACAGTTCCCGCACCAGCGCACCGGCCAGCACGCGGCCCTGCTCGTCGTAGATGGCGGCCACCTGTCCGGGGGCGCTGGGGAATTGCGGTTCCGCCAGCGTGATGCGCAGGCCGCCGTCCGTGATCTCCACCCGGGCGGGGGTGGGGCGCTGGCGATGGCGCAGGCGGGCCAGCAAGGTGTCCGGCCACTGTTCGGGCGGGCAGAGCAGGTTGGCGGGGCCGGTGAGGCAGCCATGCATGCCCAGGCGGGCCCTGCCGCCCACCACGAGGGTATTGTCCTCTCCCTGCTTGCGCAGCACGTAAAGGGGCTCGCTGTGGGCGATGCCCAGGCCCCGGCGCTGGCCTTCGGTATAGCGCCACAGGCCTTCATGCCGGGCCAGCGGGCGCAGCACGGGACGGCCGTCGCTGTCCGCCTCTTCCAGCAGGACGGGGCCGCTGCCGGGCAGGGACAGGCCTTCCGCCTGCCAGCGCCGCTCCAGGAAGGCCCGGTAGGCGTCCTCTCCGGCGGGGATGAAGCATATCTCCTGGCTTTCCTGCGGTACGGGCACTGCCAGCCCCGCGTCCTTCACCTGGGCGATGCTGGCGGCCTTGTCCTGCCGGGCAAGGGGGAACACGGCCCGGCGCAGGCGCTCCAGCGGCACGAGGGAAAGGAAATAGCTCTGGTCCTTGGCCAGGTCGTCCGCAGCGGCCAGCACGGGCCCGGCAGGGCCGTCCAGCAGGCGGGCGTAATGGCCGGTGGCGATGCGGTCCGCGCCCAGGCTCAGGGCGGCGTCCAGCAGGGCCCCGAACTTGATGGCCCGGTTGCAGAGCGCACAGGGGTTGGGCGTCCGGCCCCGGGCATAGGCCAGCACGAAGGGCGTGACGACCTCCCTGTCGAAGACCGCGCGCATGTCGGCCACATGCAGGGGGATGCCCAGCTGTCCGCAGGCTGTTTGCAGGCCTTCCACCGCCTGACGGCTGGCGGGGGGCAGGGGCGTGGCCAGGGCCTCCGCTGCCGTGAGCAGACAGGGGCCTTCAGGGGCCGGGCGCAGGCCGGAAGACGCGGCATCGGGCAGGAAGAGCCCGTGCAGGGCCAGGACGTCGTGTCCCTGTTCGCGCAGGCGCAGGAGGGCGCAGAGGCTGTCCACGCCGCCGCTGACGGCAACGGCCAGTTGTGTCATCAAAAAGTCTCCTTGGCGTCCGGCCGGGCCGGAGGGAAGATGCGAAAACAGCCCGCCAGAAAAGCTGACGGGCTGCGGAAAACCTTGGGCCGGGAAACGGCTTACAGGATCTGCGTCAGGAACTGGCGCAGGCGCGGATGGCGCGGCGAGTTGAACAGGGTATCGGGCTTGCCCATTTCCAGGATCTGGCCGTGGTCCATGAAGATCAGGCGGTCGGCCACGGTACGGGCAAAGCCCATTTCGTGGGTCACGCAGATCATGGTCATGCCTTCTTCGGCCAGGCTCACCATAACGTCCAGCACTTCGCCCACCATTTCGGGGTCAAGGGCGGAGGTGGGCTCGTCGAAGAGCATGATGTCCGGCTGCATGGCCAGGGCGCGGGCGATGGCCACGCGCTGCTGCTGGCCGCCGGAGAGCATGGCGGGGTAGACGTTGGCCTTGTCGCTGATGCCCACTTTCTTGAGCAGCTTCAGGGCCATGGTCTCGGCTTCGGCCTTGGGGATGTTCAACAGCTTGCGCGGGGCCAGGGTCAGGTTCTGCAGCACCGTCTTGTGCGGGAAGAGGTTGAACTGCTGGAAGACCATGCCGAGGTTGCGGCGCATCTCGTTGATGTTGTTGGCCTTGTCGTTGATGTCCTGCCCGTTGACGATGATGCTGCCGCCGTCGATCTCTTCAAGACGGTTGATGGAGCGCAGCAGGGTGGACTTGCCGGAACCGGAAGGCCCGATGATGACCACGCGCTCGCCGGGAGCGATATCGAGGCTCACATCCTGCAGGGCCGGGAGCTGTCCGAAGTACTTCCAGACGTGGCGGATGCTGATGATGGGCTCGGTGCTATTTTTTTCTGTCATAGTGATTGAGCCTCGCTTCGATGATGCTGACGATCTTGGAGAGGATGAGGGTGATGATGAGGTACACCAGGGCGACCACGGTGTAGGACTCGAAATAGCAGTAGCTCTTGGAGGCAAAACTGCGGGCGCGCTGCATCAGGTCGGGCATGCCGATGACGGAGACCAGGGCCGTATCCTTGAGCATGGCGATGCATTCGTTGCCGACGGGCGGGATGATGGTGCGCCAGGCCTGGGGCAGCACCACATAGAACATGGTCTGCACGCGGTTGAAGCCCAGGGAGCGGGCCGCTTCGGTCTGCCCGTGGGGGATGGCCAGGATGCCCGCGCGGAACACTTCGCCCATGTAGGCGCCGTAGCAGAAGCTCAGGGCGATGACGGCGGAGGTCACGCCTTCCATCTTCACCAGCATGGAGATGGCGAAGTAGATGTAGAAGATCTGCACCAGCAGGGGGATGCCGCGGATGACTTCCACATAGGTGGAGGCCAGCAGGTTGAAAAAGCGGTTGCGCGAGATGCGCCCCAGGCCGGTCAGCAGGCCCAGAGGCACGGCGCCGCAGATGGAGTAGGCCGTCACCTTGAAGGTGAGCAGCAGGCCGTCAGGCAGGAAGATGATGGCATCACGGTAGACCTGCGGCCCGGTGGTGCAGAGCAGCACCAGGGTGATGATGGCACCACACAGGGCGATGGACCATGCGTTGATGAGCCGCCATTCGCGAGGGTTCGGGATGGACGGGCCGTCCGTCACCATGATGATGTTGCCTTTGCTTTGCCCTTCGTCTTTCATTGTACAGGTTGCCCCTTGTATGCGGGAACGCCGGAAGGGCCCGGAGGCCCTTCCGAACAGTTGTCACAAAATGGGGACCGGCGGTGCCGGTCGCGGCGGCTGCCCTAGTCGGCAGTGCCCATCCACTCGACCTTCAGCTTGTTTTCGGTGCCGTCGGCCTTGATCTCGGCAATGGCCTTGTTGAGGCGGTTCAGCATCTCGGTACGGCCCTTGCGCACGCAGAAGCCGAAGTATTCGGGATTGTTGTGCTGGTAGGCGATGCCGAACTTGCCGGCGAAATCGGTACGCTTGTTGGCGTAGTACTTGGCGACGGGGTCGTCACAGATGACGGCGTCCACACGACCGGCGGCCAGGTCTTCGAAGGCCAGACCGATGTCGTCGTATTCGCGGATCTTGGCGCCCACGTTGGCTTCCTGCAGCACGAGCACGCCGGTGATGCCGATCTGGCTGCCCACGGTCAGGCCCTTGAGGTCGGCCAGGCTGTTGATCTTCTTGCCTTTGGGCATGACCACGGCCTGCACCACGCCGTAGTAAGGTTCGGTGAAGTCGAAGGCCTTCTGGCGTTCGGGAGTGATGGTGGTGGAAGCGGCCAGCAGGTCGTAGTTGCCGGCGGCCAGACCGGCGAAGATGCCGTCCCAGGCCACGTCGCGCAGTTCCATCTCATAACCGGCACGCTTGAGCACTTCCGTGGCGTAGGCGATGGAATAGCCGTTGGGCACCTTTTTGTCGTTCAGGAATTCCATGGGCGGATAGGTGCAGTTGGTGGCGACCACCAGGGTCTCGGCGGCCACGGACGTGCACATCATCATGAGAGCACACAGGGTAAGCGTGAGTTTGCGGAACATAATGCTGCCTCCAAAGGTTGATGAAGATGTCTGGCCTGAGGCTCGCGCCCGCATGCCAAAACCGGCCAAACTGGGTTTTATTAGCCGCGCAGGCCCCTGTCGTCAATACCCGGCGGGCGCCGGAGCCGCAGTTTTCCTGCCTGCGGGGCCCGGCCGCCTGTCACCGGGCCAAAAATAAGGGAAGGGCCCGTGGGCCCTTCCCTGGGATGACGGAAGGATGGCCGGGACGTCCGGCCGGAGTGTCCGGGCTAGTCGGCAGCGCCCATCCACTTGATCTTCAGCTTGGCTTCGGTGCCGTCGGCCTGCATGCTGGCGATGGCCTTGTTGAGGCGTTCCAGCAGCTCGGTATCGCCCTTGCGCAGGCAGAAGCCGTAGTATTCGGGATCCTTGTGCAGGTAGGCCACGGAGAACTTGCCGGCGAAGTCTTCGCGCTTGTTGGCATAGAACTTGGCCACGGGGTCGTCACAGATGACGGCATCGGTACGGCCAGCGGCCAGGTCTTCGAAGGCCAGGCCGATGTCGTCGTATTCCTTGATCTTGGCGCCCACGTCGGCCTTGCGCAGCACGAACACGCCGGTGATGCCGATCTGGCTGCCCACGGTCAGGCCCTTGAGGTCGGCCAGGCTGTTGATCTTCTTGCCCTTGGGCATGACCACGGCCTGCACGGCGCCATAGTAGGGGATGGTGAAGTCGAAGGCCTGCTGGCGCTCGGGGGTGATGGTGGTGGAGGAAGCCAGGATGTCGTAGTTACCGGCGGCCAGACCGGCGAAGATGCCGTCCCACGCCACGTCGCGGAAGGTGATCTTCAGATTCGCGCGTTTGGCGATCTCATGGATGTAGTCGATGGAATAGCCGGTGGGGACCTTCTTGTCCGTCAGGAATTCCATGGGCGGGAAGGCACAGTTGCCGGCGACCACGAGGGTCTTGGCGGCCACGGGAGTGCACATCAGGACGAGTGCGCACAGGGCAAGAGTGAGTTTGCGGAACATAATGCTGCCTCCGGAAAATGGGAAAAAAGGCCTGGACCGGACCGGGCATCCGTGCCGGGCCCGGCCAGGATTGGGTCTTATTAGTCGCGCGGGCCTCGAGCGTCAATAGGTTTTCCGGGATTTTCCGGCCGCCGCACAGGGCCGGAAACGCAGGAAGGGCCCGCAGGCCCTTCCGAAATGTCATATGATGGTGACCGGTGCTGCCGGCCGGGGTGTCCGGACTAGTCGGCAGAGCCCATCCACTTGATCTTCAGCTTGTCTTCGGTGCCGTCGGCCTTCATGGCGGCGATGGCCTTGTTGATGCGCTTCACGAGTTCGGTCTCGCCCTTGCGCACGCAGAAGCCGAAGTATTCGGGATCCTTGTGCAGGTAGGCCACGGAGAACTTGCCGGCGAAGTCTTCACGCTTGTTGGCGTAGAACTTGGCGACGGGGTCGTCGGCGATGACGGCGTCGATGCGGCCGGCGGCCAGGTCTTCGAAGGCCAGACCGATGTCGTCGTATTCCTTGATCTTGGCGCCCACGTTGGCCTTTTGCAGCACGAACACGCCGGTGATGCCGATCTGGCTGCCCACGGTCAGGCCCTTGAGGCCGGCCAGGCTGTCGATCTTCTTGCCCTTGGCCATGACCACGGCCTGCACGACGCCGTAATACGGGTCGGAGAAGTCGAAGGTCTTCTGGCGTTCGGGGGTGATGGTGGTGGAGGAGGCCAGGATGTCGTAGTTGCCCGAGGCCAGACCGGCAAAGATGCCGTCCCAGGCCACATCACGGAATTTCATGTCAAAGCCGGCGCGTTTGGCCACCTCCTTGATGTAATCAATGGAATAACCGGTGGGGACTTTCTTGTCGTTCAGGTATTCCATGGGCGGGTAGCCGCAGTGTCCGGCCACCACCAGGGTCTTGGCGGCCACGGCCGAGGACATGAGGACAAGGAAGCACAGGGCAAGGGTCAGTTTACGGATCATATCGCTGCCTCCGGAAGATTGATGGGATAGGTCCCGGCATGTGACACACGCATGCCGGGACAGCCAACCATATCTTGTCTTATGCGGGAGGGCCAGCGCCGTCAACTGCCTTACCAGCTGTTGCCCGGGGCGGGGCCGTCGTCCTCGTCGTCTTCGTCGCTGGCGCCGGGGGCCATGCGCGAAAGGGTATCGCGCAGGGGACGGGCCTGGGGCAGGGAAGCATTGCCGGGCGCGGCGTCGGCGTCATCTTCGGGGCGTTCGTCCTTGAGGGCCTGCTGCAGGAACCAGTCCTCGCGGATGCGCCAGGAGGCGGCCGCCGTGTAGGCGGGCGAGGAATAGCCCACGGAGAGGATCAGGGTGCGGCGGGCGTGTTCCTGCAGGCGGATGAGCAGGGGGGTGAAGTCCGCGTCGCCGGACAGGATGATGAATTCGTCAAAATGGGTGGGGTGGGACAGGTCATCCATGCAGTCCATGACCAGATGGATGTCCGTGCTGGTCTTGCCGCGGGTGGTCAGGGGCGGACAGTCCACCACCTGGAAGGCGCTGCGGATGAAATGGTAACGGAATTCCTGATAGCGCTGGGGGTTGAGGTAACACATGCGCTTCAGGATGCGGCGGCGCACGCCGTCACCGTAGAGGATGCGCAGGGCGTGGTTCTCGATCCAGCGCACCCAGCGGTAGGGGGCCATGCCGAAGGCCCGGGCCGCTTCGGGGTCTGCTTCAAGAAAACGGGTGTAAATGTTGTCAAAGTCCACATACAGGGCGCTGTACACTTCATCAAAACCGGTAAAACGTGCCATAATCTCCTCAATAGCTTATGAAATAAATGTTGAGTCTACTTAG
>NZ_JBNPNC010000037.1:0-28238 GCF_050314315.1 Desulfovibrio sp. SGI.102
CTCTAAATAGAATCAACCGGATCCAGAAAAAAATCTATTCGATGGGAGTTTGTGGGACGCGTTGCTGATGATAGGCAAGATCTGGTAGGAAAACGAATTCTAGATTTACCGAATGGCCTACAAAATCCTTGTGTATATTCGAATTCGTTAAAACGTAAATTGCGTTGTTCATAAAAAGGGGCAGCTGTTTTTGCAGCTGCCCCTTTATTCTTCTTTACGGAAAAGAGGATATTACTGTTGGTTAAACTCGGTGAGAGATTTACTATAAACAAGGCTTCTGAGTGTGCAGATGCGGCAGCACCTCGCGGGAATCCAGCCATATGGTCACGGGGCCCCAGTTGATGAGGTGGACGCGCATGTCCGCGCCGAACACGCCCGTAGGCACGGGGCGGCCGCTTTCCTCGCTGACTTTCCGGGTGAAGCGGTCGAACATCTCGCGGGACCAGGCAGGATCGCCGGCATGGGAGAAGGAGGGGCGGCGGCCCTTGCGGCAGTCGGCATACAGCGTGAACTGCGGCACCAGCAGGACATCGGCCCCGCAATCCCGGGCGGAGCGGTCGAACTTGTCGCAGCGGTCTCCTTCGCCGGGGAAGATGCGCAGATCCAGTAGCTTGCGCGCCATGCCTTCAAAAACAGGACTGTGGTGGAAGTCCGGGCCGTCTTCGTCACCAAAGCCGGTCATGGCCAGCAGGCCCTTGCCGATGGCGCCGGTGGTCTGGCCGTCTACAGTGACGGCCGCTTCGAGGACACGTTGAACCAGGAGTCGCATCAGTCCTCCTTGGCGGTCGCGGCACCGTCCTGCCGGGCGGCGTGGCGGGCAGCTTTCTTGGCCTGTTTGGCCATCTCTTCTTCACGCAGGGCGCGGCGCAGGACCTTGCCCACGATGGTCTTGGGCAGTTCCTCGCGGAATTCCACCAGGCGGGGCACCTTGTAGGAGGCCAGGCGCTGGCGACACCAGCCCACGATATCGGCCTTGGTCAGTTCCACGCCGGGACGGGGCACGATATAGGCCTTGAGGGCCTCGCCGCGCACGCCGTCGGGGATGCCGACGCTCACGCCTTCCAGCACGTCGGGGTGCTCCAGCAGGACTTCGTCCACTTCACGCGGATAGACGTTGTAGCCGCCCACGATGACCATGTCCTTCTTGCGGTCCATGATGAAGAAATAGCCTTCCTCGTCCATGACGGCCAGGTCGCCGGTATAGAGCCAGCCGTTGCGCAGGGCGCTGGCGGTCTCGTCGGGCAGGTGCCAGTAGCCCTGCATGACCTGCGGGCCACGGATGACCAGTTCCCCCAGCTTGCCCACAGGCAGGGGGGCGGTGCCGCTTTCGCTGTCCACGATGCGGGCATCGGTGCCGGGCAGGGGCATGCCGATGGAGCCTTCTTTCTGCTTGCTGTCTTCGCGGGGATTGATATGCGTGATGGGCGAGGCTTCCGTCAGGCCATAGCCTTCGAGGATAATGGCACCGGTCAGCTCCTGGAAGTGGCGGAAAGTATCGCGGGGCAGGGGAGCGGAACCCGAGATGCAAAGCTTGATACAGGTCAGGTCATACTGGCCCAGGGTCTTTTGCTGCAGCAGCGAGCTGTAGACCGCGGGCGCACCGGGGAAGACCGTGGGGCGGTGCTTGCCGATGAGGTGCAGCACGTCCTGGGGCACATAGCGGGGCAGGGGCAGCACCGTGGCGGCCAGGGCGGCCGGGATGGTCAGGCCCGTGGTCAGACCGTAGACGTGGAAAAAGGGCAGCAGGCCCACGAAGCGGTGTTCCGTTTCGGGGGTCTCCTGGATGATGCTCAGGATCTGGCGGCAGTTGGTGCCCAGATTGCTGTGGGTCAGGGCCACGCCCTTGGGGATGCCGGTGGTGCCGCCGGTATATTGCAGCAGCGCGGGCGTGTTCTGCGGGTCGGCGATGGGTTCGCTCAGGGGCTGGGCGCCCCTGCTGAAGTCCTTCCAGGCGATGACCTTGTCATCATAGGGGATGGGGACGGCCTTCTGGCGGCCCTTGGTGAAACGGTAGATGAGGTTCAGCGGGAAGGAAAGGGCGTCGGCGATGCCGGTGACCACATAGGTCTTGACGGGCAGACGGTCACGCAACGGAGCCACGCGGGGCCAGAGCATGTCCAGCAGGACAAGGCATTCGGCACCGGCGTCATTGAGGTTCTGGAGCAGCTCCCGTTCCATGTAGAGGGGGTTGACCATCACGGCCACGGCCCCGCATTTGACCACGCCCCAGAAGGCGATCATGGTCTGGGGCAGGTTGGGCAGCATGACGGCCACGCGCTGGCCCGGCCGGATGCCCGCGCGGCGCAGGGCCCCGGCAAAGCGTTCCGCGGCCTCATGCAGGGCCTTGTAGCTCAGGCGGGTGTTCTGGAAGATCAGGGCCGGGCGCTTGGGATAGCGTGCGGCGGCCTCATCCAGCAGGCTGTACAGGGGCTGGTCGAAAACAGTGACGGTACGGGGAACGGACGGTTCGTAATGGGAGAACCAGGGACGGTGCAGCTCGGGGGTCATGCCATTTCCTTGGTGTTGCGCGAGTGAGGGGGAAGCTGGAACGCCGTGGCCACGGCATAGGCCTTGATGCCTTCACAGGCACCGGTAAAGCCCAGCTTTTCTTCCGTGGTGGCCTTGATGTTGACCGAGTCCGCACCCAGGCCCAGCAGGCGGGCCACGTTCTTGCGGATCTCTTCACGATGGGGAGCCAGTTTGGGGGTCTGGGCCACGACGGTCAGATCCACGTGGCAGAGGGTCAGACCGGCATCCCGGAAGCGTTCCAGCACGTCGTCCAGAAGGACAGCAGAGGAAATATTGTCGAAACGGGCGTCGGCATCAGGGAAAAGACGGCCGATGTCGCCCAGGGCCGCGCAGCCCAGCAGGGCATCCATCAGGGCATGGAGCAGGACGTCGCCGTCGGAATGGGCGATGACCTCGGGAGCATTGGGGATGATGATGCCGCCCAGCTTCATGGGGCGGCCGCTGCCGTAGCGGTGGACGTCATAGCCCATGCCCACGCGCGGCACCGGCATGACGGGGGAGCGTTCTTCCAGCAAGGCAAGGTCCTCGGGATGGGTAATCTTGATATTGGCGGCTTCGCCCGGCACCACCAGTACGGGGTGCCCGTGGGCTTCCATCAGGGCTGCATCGTCCGTGGCCGCGCGTCCGGCGGCGCTTTCCTGCCGGGCGGCATCGTGGGCGGCCAGGAGGGGAGGCAGGGCAAAGCCCTGGGGGGTCTGCACGGCACGTAGCCGGGCACGGGGCGGCGTGTCCGTCACAAGATCGTCGCAGACGACCTTTATGGTATCCGTGACGGCAAGGCCCGGGATGACGGCCACGGCACCTGCGGCGAGCGCATCGCACACACGGTGGACGAGGGCTGCGCTCATGAAGGGCCGCGCACTGTCGTGCACCAGCACATGCGTGGCTTCCTTGGGCAGGGCGGCCAGCCCGTGGCGCACGGAGTCCTGCCGTTCCGCCCCGCCGGCCACGGCCAGCCAGGGGATGCCGGGATCCTCGTCGCGGGCCAGCTGGGCCAGGCGCTGTTTTTCTTCTTCCAGACAATCCTGGGGGAAGACAAAAACAAGGCCCGCCACGGCCCCGGAACGGGCCAGAGTGCGGGCTGAATGCCAGTAAAGGGGAACCCCTTTCCAGAGCAGGAACTGTTTGGAGTGGCCGCCTGTAGCGGCGGACAGGCGCTTGCCCTGTCCTGCGGCCAGAACGAGGGCCCAGGGACGGACGGGAATTCGTGTCATGCTGTACTCGCAAAAAAACAGGCAGGAGTCGAACGATAAGCCGGGTTCTGTTCGCGCCGGGGCGCGCGATCGCCATTCCTCTAGAAGAGCAGTTGCCTGCCCTCTCAAGCAGCCTACCCGGAAGGTATGGCCGGGCCAGCCTCCTTCCCTATTTGGCCTTGCTCCAGACGGGGTATGCCGAGCATGCCGTGTCACCACGGCATCTGGTGGTCTCTTACTCCACCGTTTCACCCTTACCCGGCCGGTACGGGACCGGCCGGGCGGTTTGCTTTCTGTGGCGCTGTCCGAAGGTCGCCCTTCCTGGACGTTATCCAGCGTCCTGCCCTGTGGAGCCCGGACTTTCCTCTCCGGGCCAATGCCCGCAGCGGCGATCTGTCCGGCTCCTGCCTGTTGATTTTTAGTCCACCAGAGTCTTGGGTTTGGCCGGAGCGGCCTGCAGTTCCATATCCGGGAAGTGCTCGTTCCAGAAGATCAGGCGCTGGCAGTTGGGGCAGCTCAGGATCTGCTGGCCGCGCTGCAGTTCGATGAAGGACTGCGGCGGGATGGCGATGTGGCAGCCGGAGCAGATGCCTTCGCGCACACCGACGATGACGGGATGCTCAAGACGCTTGCGGATGAATTCGTACCGCACGAAGACGGGCTGGGGGATGACGCCGGCGGCATGCTGGCGCTTTTCTTCCAGTTCGGCCAGCTTGGCCTGGGCCAGCTGGATCTTTTCTTCCAGGCCGTCGCGGCGCACTTCCAGTTCGGCCTGGAGGGCGCCATGGGTCAGGTCCAGCTCGGCCAGGGCTTCGTTCTGGCGCTGCACCTCTTCCATGAGGGTCATCTTTTCTTCCTCACGGGAGCGGTTGATCTTTTCCATGCTGTCCATTTCGCGCATCATGGCATGGTATTCGCGCGTGTTTTCCACCTGCATGAGCTTGTTCTTGCTCTTCTTGATGCGGGCGGAGTCGTCGTCGATCTCCATGGCGAGGCGCTTCTGCTGTTCCTGCAGGTGGGTCAGCTTTTCCACGATGCGTTCGCGCTGGGCGTTGCTGGCATCGAATTTGGCCTGCAGCTCGTCCAGCTGGCGGGGAGCGGATTCCAGTTCCTGACGCACGGCAAAGATGGCGTCGTCCACTTTCTGCAGCTCGACAAGCTGGCGGATCTGGTCAAGGTAGACAGCGGTGCTCATGAGGTTCCTCCTAAAGAACGCGGGGATGGACAGGCTGGAAAGGGGAGGCCGAAGGCACGAAGACGACTTCGAGCATCGGGCAGGCGTGCTGCAGGTGGATGGCGGCACGCCGCATCATTTCTTCTTCCAGGCTGTGATGGCCCACGTCGAAAAGACAAAGTTGCGTATCCAGCGCCGTATGGTATTTGACGTCGCCGGTGATGAAAATGTCGGCACCCGCGGCGCGGGCCTCCTCCAGCAGGGAGGATCCCGAACCGGTGCAGTAGGCCACCCGCCGGATGCTTTCCGGGCAGGGGCCGCTGACGGTGGCGGTGCTCAGGTCGATGTGCGCGGCCAGCATGCCGGCCAGCTGCCGCAGGTCCACGGGCTCGGCCAGATCGCCGGCCAGGCCGAAGCCGTGCGGCAGATCCACCGTGCCGGGGCCGGTGGGTTCCAGCACGGCCAGATTGTTCAGATGCAGCTCGCGGGCCAGCCAGGACACCGGGCCGTCGCTGTTGACGTCCAGCGAGGTATGCGCGGCGTAAAGCGGCACATCGTTGGTCAGCAGCAGGCGCAGGACTTCGTGGTAATGGTCGATGCGGTTGGGCAGCGAAGGCTTGAGCGCCAGCGGATGATGGCTGAGGATGCACTGCGCACCGAGCTCGAGCGCGGCCGAGACGGAAGCCGGGCTCGGATCGAGGCAGACAGCCAGACGCGTGGCGTCGGTCCTGTGCGCGGCCACCTGCAGGCCCGAAACGTCCCAGGACGCGGCGCCCTGCAGGGGGGCCATCTGTTCTATGATGCTAATGATCTCTGCTATATGCATATCGATCCCTCACAGTAAAAAAGCACTTCCCTGAAACCAGAAAAGTGCTTTCAAAAGCAAAGGGCGGCAGGCTCGCTGCAAATGATCGACACCTGTGTCTGCGACCACTGGGGCCGTAACCAGCAAAATGGTTCAAAGAATTTAGCTGGCCCTGAGCCCACTGTCAAGCGGGAAGTCCCCTCCCTTCCTTATATTAAAGGGCGCGCAGGTAGCGCACGGCGTTGGAGAACAGCTGGGTGGCCGGGGGCACGTCGATGGAGCCGCGGGTCCAGGTGGGATAGTTGGTCACATGGTGGAACGCTTCGGGGTGGGGCATGAGGCCCAGCACGCGCCCGCTGGGATCCGTCAGGCCGGCGATGGCCAGGCTGGAACCGTTGGGGTTGAGCGGATATTCCATGGTCGCCTTGCCGGTCTCGGGATCGGCATACTGCAGGGCGATGAGGTTTTCATCGGCCAGGCGCTGCAGGGTGGCGTCGTCACGGGCGATGAGCTTGCCCTCGCCGTGGCGCACGGGCATGGCCATCATGGGCAGATCCTTGGTGAAGACGCAGGGGCTCTTGGGGTTGGGCAGCAGGTGCACCCAGCGGTCTTCGTAACGGGCGGAGTCGTTGTGGCTCAGAGAGACCTGGCGCTCGAAACGGTTGTTGTCCAGGGCGGGCAGCACGCCCAGCTTGACCAGAAGCTGGAAGCCGTTACAGATGCCCAGGATCAGTTTGCCGTCGTTGATGAATTCGGTCAGGGACTGGAGCAGGGGAGTGCCCGTGCTGTCCTTCAGATAGCGCCAGCGCATGCTGGCAGCCTGGGCGGCACCCAGGTCGTCACCATCCAGGAACCCGCCGGGGAACACGAGAAAATGGTAATCGCTCAGGCGGACTTTGGCGGCCACGATGTCGGAAAAGTGCACGACGTCAGCGCGGTCGGCACCCGCGAGACGGGCGGCGTGGGCGGTTTCGAGATGGGAATTGGTGCCATAGCCGGTGATGACGAGAGTATTGACTGTGCCCATGCGGCAGAAGCCTCCTTGCAAGCGGTAGCCACAAAGGGCCACTATAGAAATGGAAAAAGAGACTACCTGCAAAGTTTATAATAGTCAATGCTGGTAAAATGATTCGGATTGGTGTAAAACCTCCCGATTGCGCGAGGGCGGTTTGCCCGGGCGCAGCACATGCGGTCCGGACCACGGTCCGCTGTATGTCATCAAAAGGTAGGAGTTCATGAAAACCAAGTTCATTTTTGTTACGGGCGGTGTGTTGTCTTCCCTGGGCAAGGGCCTTGCCGCGGCTTCGCTGGGCGCCCTGTTGCAGACCCGGGGACTTTCCGTCACCATCCAAAAGCTGGATCCGTATATCAATGTTGACCCCGGCACCATGAATCCCTTCCAGCACGGCGAAGTGTTCGTGACCGATGACGGGGCCGAGACCGACCTGGACCTGGGCCACTACGAGCGTTACCTCAACGTGCCCATGTCGCGCAAGAACAATACCACTTCCGGTGCCATCTACAACCACGTGATCGCCAAGGAACGCCGGGGCGATTACCTGGGCGGCACCGTGCAGGTGATCCCCCACATCACCGACGAGATCAAGCGCACCGTGCTTTCCCTGGCCGAAGGCGACAACGCCCCTGACGTGGCCATCATCGAGATCGGCGGCACCGTGGGCGACATCGAAGGCCTGCCCTTCCTGGAAGCCATCCGCCAGCTCAAGTCCGAGCTGGGCCGCGACAACTGTCTGAACATCCATCTGACGCTGGTGCCCTACCTCAAGGCCGCCGGTGAGCACAAGACCAAGCCCACCCAGCACAGCGTCAAGGAACTGCTTTCCATTGGCATCCAGCCCGACATCATCCTCTGCCGCTGCGAGCACAGCATCCCCGAAGAGATGCGCCGCAAGATCGCCCTGTTCTGCAACGTGGATCAGGATGCCGTGTTCTCCTCCGTGGACGTGGGCAACATCTATGAAGTGCCCCTGCGTTTCTACGAGGAAGGCTTCGATCAGAAAGTGGCCATCATGCTGCGCCTGCCCGCGCGCAACGCCCACCTGGAAGACTGGAAAAAGCTGGTCTACGACTGTGCCAATCCCCAGGGCAGCGTGACCATCGCCATCGTGGGCAAGTATGTGGACCTGAAGGAAGCCTACAAGAGCCTGCATGAAGCCCTGATCCACGGCGGCGTGGCCAACCGCGTTTCCGTGAACCTGCGCTACGTCAATTCCGAGAACGTGGACGACGGCAACGTGGCCGCCACCTTTGCCGGCTGCGACGGCATCCTGGTGCCCGGCGGCTTCGGTTACCGCGGCGTGGAAGGCAAGATCGCCGCCATCCGTTATGCCCGTGAGAACCGCATCCCCTTCTTCGGCATCTGTCTGGGCATGCAGTGTGCGGTCATCGAGTTCGCCCGTCACGTGGCCGGTCTGGAAGACGCCAACTCCGAAGAATTCGATCCCCTGAGCGCCCACAAGGTCATCTACCTGATGACCGAATGGTTCGACTTCCGCACCAAGAACTTGGAAAAGCGCGACGCCGAGAGCGACAAGGGCGGCACCATGCGCTTGGGCGCCTACCCCTGCAAGATCATCCCCGATACCCGTGCCTTTGAAGCGTACGGCAAGGAACTGGTGGAAGAACGCCACCGTCACCGCTACGAGTTCAACAACGCCTTCAAGGATCTGCTGGAAGAAAAGGGCATGGTCTTCAGCGGCACCGCCCCCGACGGCTCCCTGATGGAGATCGTGGAACTGCCCGACCATCCCTGGTTCCTGGGCTGCCAGTTCCATCCCGAGTTCAAGTCCCGTCCCATGGCGGCGCATCCCCTGTTCCGCGAATTCATCAAGGCCGCCAAGAACAACCACAAGAAATAGGGCTTTTGTGCAAGAAAAGCCGTTCAGGACGCTCCGCTGGCGCGGGGCGTCCTTTTTTATGCAATGACTTGAAATATTCCCTTTTTTGTGCTCCCAGGCCAGCCTCCCTTGCCTATTGGTGCAGCATGTGGCATGGTATTTGAAACGTAGAAAATTTTTACTGACAGGATAGCACCCCATGGCATTGGAACTTCGTCAACAACTCAAATTGTCGCAGCAGCTGGTCATGACCCCCCAGCTGCAGCAGGCCATCAAGCTGTTGCAGCTTTCTCGTGTCGAACTTCTGGAGACCGTCCAGCAGGAATTGCTGGAGAACCCCTTCCTGGAAGAGGCCCCAGCCAATGAGCCCGTGGCTCCGCAGGATCAGGAGGAGCCGCGGCACGAGAAGCCCCAGGACGAAGTCTATGACGAAGACCTTTCCCGCAATGCCGACTGGGAGGAATATCTCGGCGAATTCGCCAGCACGCCGCGCACCTCGCAGGGGCGGGAACTGGAGATCGCGGAAGAGATCTCTCCCCTGGAGGCCCGTTACTCGGCCAAGCCCACGCTGGAAGGCCATCTGCTCTGGCAGCTGCATCTTTCTACCCTGACGGACGAGCAGAAGGAGATCGGCGAGATCATCATCGGCAATCTGGGCTCGTCGGGCTATCTGCGGGCCAGCGTGGAAGAGATCGCCGAGATGGCGTCCACCACGCCGGAGGCCGTGCAGACCGTGCTGGAGCGCGTACAGCTTTTCGACCCGGTGGGCGTGGCGGCCCGGGATGCCCGCGAATGTCTGCTGGTGCAGCTGAAGAGCCTGCGCTACGACCGTGACCCCATCCTGCTGGAACTGGTGCAGTCGCATCTGGAAGATCTGGAAGCCCACCGCTACAAGCCCCTGCTGCGCAAGTTCAAGCTGGATATGGAAGGCCTGCGCGAGTACCTGGACATCATCCAGTCCCTGGAGCCCCTGCCCGGTGCCAGCTTCGACGGCAGCGAGCCCACCTATGTAAGCCCTGACGTCTTCGTGTACAGCGTCGGTGACGAGTTCGTCATCCTGCTCAATGAAGATGGTTTGCCGCATCTGCAGCTCTCCAGCATGTTGCGTGATGGCGTTCCCTCCTGTAATGAAAAAGAGAAGGACTACGTTTCAGAAAAGGTGCGTTCCGCATCCTGGCTCATCCGCAGTCTGTACCAGCGGCAGCGGACGCTGTATAAAGTGGTGGAGAGCATCGTCAAACATCAGCAGCCCTTTTTCCGTGACGGCGTCACCAAGCTCGCGCCGCTCATCCTCAAGGATATCGCCGACGATATCGGGATGCATGAATCCACGGTCAGCCGCATCACCACCAACAAGTATGTGGCGACGCCGCACGGCATCTTCGAACTGAAATTTTTCTTCAACAGCGGGCTTGAACTGGACGATGGAAGTCAGGTAGGCTCAGAGAGCGTCAAGGCTCTGATCAAAAAGTTCATCGCTGGCGAAGATCCCAAATCGCCCCTGAGCGACGAGCGGCTCGGCGAGCTGCTCAAGGAACAGTTGAAGGTCAATATCGCACGGCGCACGGTGGCCAAATACCGCACGGCGCTGAACATCCCCTCATCCTCAAAGCGCAAGGAACATTTCTGATTCCTGCACCACGGGAGGTTCTATGAACATTGCTTTCACTTTCAAGAACTTCGAGGCCTCCGATCATCTGAAGAAGTATGCCCGTCGCCGCATGGAGAAGATGGGACGCTTTTTTGGCAAGGCTTCCGGACTGGAAGTCGGTGTTGTGCTTACTGTGGACAAGTTCCGGCATCGCTGTGAAGTGACCATCGCCGGCGAGGGGCTGCACCTGAGTGCTTCCGAGCAGTCTTCCGACATGTACGCCGCCATCGACCTTGTGGTGGACAAGGTCGAGGCCCAGATCAAGAAGCACGTCTCGCGCGTCAAGGAACAGCGCCGTCAGGCCCGCAACGCCAGCGTGGACGTCTTCACCTACAACCTGGAAGCCGATCCCGATGAAGAACCCGCCGTGGTGGGCACCGAGCGCTTTGCGCCCAAGCCCCTGCATCTGGACGAAGCCCTGATGCAGCTGGAATCCATCGGCAGTGAGTTCCTGGTCTTCATCAATGCCGAGACCGACCGCGTCAATGTGGTGTACCGCCGTCGCATCGGCGGCTATGCCGTCATCGACCCCGTCCTGTAAAGACTTCGGGGCCCCCGCAAGGGGGCCCCTTCGAGATTGCCATGAGCCAGACACCATCCGAGGGCGCGGCAGCGCCTGTCCAGGTCTGTATAGTCACCGGCCTTTCGGGGGCCGGTAAAAGTACGGCGCTGCGGGTCTTTGAAGACCTGCGCTATTTCACTGTGGACGGGTTGCCTGCCGGGCTGGCCGTCGAGATGGTGGAGATGATGCGGCGCGGATCCATGGAACGCTTCCGGGGCATGGCCCTGGGCATGGACATGCGCCAGCAGGACTTTCTGGAAGAGCTCAATGTGGCCCTTGCCCAGCTTTCCGAGCACGGGGTCCGGCCCATACTGCTTTTTCTGGAAGCCGGAGCGCAGGAGCTCATGCGCCGTTATGCCACCACCCGCCGGCCCCATCCGCTGGAGCGTGAGGGCATGGGCCTTGAGGATGCCCTGCACGAGGAACGCACGCGTCTGGCCCCCGTGCGCGAGATGGCGGATCTGGTCATAGATACCAGCCGTTTTTCCATCCATGACCTGCGCCGCGCCATCCAGAAGCGCTGGAGCAGGACGTCGGGCAAGCTGCGGGCCATCCGGGTCAACGTCATCTCGTTCGGCTTCAAGTACGGCGTCCCGCGCGAGGCGGATTTCGTCTTTGACCTGCGCTTTTTGCCCAATCCCTATTTTGTAGAAAAATTGCGTCCCCTCAGCGGCAAGGACAAGGCTGTCCGTGACTATGTCTTTGCCCCCGAGGCCGCGCAGGAATTCGAGAAGAAGCTTTTTGACCTGGTGCGCTTCATGCTGCCGCAGATGGAAGCGGAAGGCCGCTACCGGGTCGCCATCGCCGTGGGCTGTACCGGTGGCCGCCACCGTTCCGTCGCCACGGCCGAGGCCCTGTTCCAGATGCTGCGTCAGGCGGATTATCCGGCCAGTATCGAGCACAGGCACCTTGAACTTGGCTAGGAAAGCTGGCACTCTTGGCCTTACGTGCTGCATTTTGCAGAAATTTCAGTTCCAGCGCGAGGTATGTCATGTCGGAACAGCAATCTTCCACCCAGGTCGGCATCATCGTTGTCGCTCATGCCGACTATGGCTCTGCCATGCTGCGCACGGCGGAGTTCATCCTTGGTACCCTGAGCGACTGCACCTCCATCAGCGTGGACATCGCCCAGGAAGTGCCCGAGACCGTGCGCCGTCTGGATGATGCCGCCCAGCGGCTGGACAAGGGCGCCGGGGTCATCATCCTCACCGACATGTTCGGCGGCACCCCCACCAATCTGGCCCTCTCCCTGCTGGGGAGCCATAATGTGGAAGTCGTCACCGGCGTCAACCTGCCCATGCTGCTCAAGGTCTTCACCTGTCGCGAAAAGCCCCTGGCCGAGCTGGCCAAGCTGGCCGGAGAGGCCGGAACCAAGGGCATCGTCGTGGCCGGCAGCATGCTGCGTTCCCGGAACAAAGAAAAAACAGGCGATTGATCCGTATGCTCTGGTTCAGAGTGGACAACCGTCTGGTGCACGGGCAGGTCATCGAAGGCTGGCTGCCCTATGTGGCCGCCCGGCACCTGATAGTTGCCAATGACGCCATGTCGGCGGACCTTCTGCAGCAGCAGATCGTCTCCTTGGCCGTGCCGGAGCAGGTGGCCATCCACTTCGTACCGGTGGACGCCCTGCTTGAGACCCTGGCCTGCTGTGGCGAGAGCAGCCTCGTCCTCTTTGCCGACTGCCAGGATGCCCGCAGGGCCCTGGAGAGCGGCGTCGACATCCGGGCCCTCAATATCGGCAATCTGCACTACGCACCGGGCAAGATCCAGGTCTTTCCGCATGTGGCCCTTTCCGAACAGGACAGGGAGGACTTGCGGGCCATGCTGCAACAGCAGGTAGAGCTGGATTTCCGCTGTGTGCCTTCCGACAAAATCCGGGATGCTTATGAGCAGCTTCTCTGATGCCCTCTGGCTGGGCGTGCAATACGCTTTTTTTTTGTCCTCGCGGGGGTAGCCCGTTCCTCCTTTGTCTTCAGGCTGGCTGACAGGCCCCTGTTCTGGGCCCTGTTGCTGGGCGGCCTTTCCGGCCAGTGGCAGCCCGCGCTCTCGCTGGGGATCGTGGTGGAGCTGCTCTGGCTCGATGTCATCGCCCTGGGCAGTGTGGTCCCGCCTTTCGGGACCCTGGCCTTCCTGCTGCTTTTTCCCCTGTCCATCATCCCGGGCTGGTCTAAGGCCCATCAGTTCCTGGCCCCCCTGATGTTCGCGGTATTCGCGGCTTACGGCGCCAGCTATGCGGAGCGCTACCAGCGGGTGGCCCTCAATCCGTTGGTGGATCTGGTCACGGCGTGGTTCACTTCCGGTCGCGGCTGTACGCCGGGGCAGGCCGTAGCGCTGGGGGCCGTGGTGCGCGCTGCCTGGCAGTTCTCGCTCTACATGCTGTGCTATGTGGCCTTGTGGCTGGCCTGTGATCTGCTGGGAGAGGCGATATTCCTTTTTGAAGGGCAGATGGGCTGGCCCGTACTGTTTGCTGCCAGCATGGTGGGCGGCATCCTTTCTTTGCGCACCCGCCGGGCGTATGCCTGCCTTACGGGAATGTTCGTGGCTGTCTGCGGCTTTTTGGCCGTGACCAGACTGGACATGTTCTAGGAGCTGCCGGGCGCTTCCGGGGAACAGATCCTTCATCACCTTGCCATAAAAAAGCTGCGTCCTGCACGGCATTGCCATGCGGACGCAGCTTTTTTCGGTCGCCATCCGTGGTGGCGGACAGTGCCGGAGGGAGATGGTTTCGCCGTCATCCCTGTTGAAAAGCCTGTATCCAGGCCAGCACGGGCAAGAGCAGGGCCAGCAGGGCGGACAGCCATTGCGGCAGGCCCGGCCAGCGCCGTCTGGTACGCAGAGCCTCCCAGAAACCGAGGGTCATGCCGGCCACCAGGCCGCAGATGTGGGCCAGATAGTCCACGTTCCCTTCGCCCATGCCCCACATGGCCAGAATGCCTACGCCGGCCGCCAGCGGCAGGTAGCGCTTGCTTTCATGATGCAGGACCATATACCCGGCCAGGGCTCCGATGGCCGCGAAGACAGCCGTGGAAAAGCCCAGGCTGAGGACGAATTCCCGTCGCAGCGCCACGGTGAGCAGATTGCCGAGCCCGCCGCCCAGCACGGTCAGCAGCAGGGCCCGTCCCGGACCTGTCAGCCGGGCCAGCAGGGGCAGCATGATGCCGCCCAGCAGGACATTGCCGCCCAGGTGGGCGGCGTCGGCATGCAGGGTCAGGGCCGTGAACAGGCGTTGCCATTCTCCGTAGATGCGCAGGCGGACGTTGTCCAGCGCTCCGGCCTGTTCCCAGCCCATTGGGAGGGGCAGCCCGTCGGGCAGCGGCCACCAGCCGCTGCGCAGGCCGTGCCAGAGGACGAGCAGGAGCAGGGGCAGGGCAGCCAGCCAGCAGCGGGCATGGAGCGCGGGCGGCAGGCCGCGGAGTGCCGGAGGGCGCTGCTTTTCCGCATGGAAGTGCTGCAACTCCTGCCGGGCCAGACCTTCCAGCAGGGCAGGTACATAGATGTATTCTTTTTGGCGGAAGCGCCATAGCTGATGGGGCAGACCGCAGGCGCTGAGCACGAGGATCATTTCCTGGCGCTGGTTGTAGGAGGTGATCCCCTCGGGGCCGGTGAGGGAACGCCAGTGGAACGGCAGGGGACGCGGGCGGCGCTGGGCGTGCCAGTACCCCGCAAAAGGGGCAGGCAGGCGCAGAAGGCGGGGCTTCATAGCAAAAAAGCCCCGATTGCAGTGGCAACCGGGGCTTTGCGGACAAAAAACAAGTTAGTCCTGCTTGGCGCGGGCGGCGGGCTTGGTCACCACACCGGAGCGCAGGCAACGGGTACACACGGTCAGGGTGCGCACGGTGCCGTCAGCGAACTGATGACGCACGCGCTGCAGGTTGGGGTTGAAGCGGCGCTTGGTCTTGATGTTGGAATGGCTGACAAGATTGCCGACCTGGGGCTTTTTGCCGCAGAAATCGCATTCTTTGCTCATGATGTCCTCCGTATATGCAGAAAACTGTGTGTATCGTTTATGCGGCAAAGCCGGGTAACAGCGGCCGCGCATTGCGCAGGCAATGAGCCATGCATCCAGCATGGCCGCGCAAGCAGTTCCTTTACCCAAGCTTTGCCAAAAAGGCAAGCCTTTTTCCGGGAAAAGCCCAAATTTCTTTGCTGCGGGCTATTTTTCGGGCGCCAGGCATGGGCAGAGCATCTGGCGCCGGGGCAGGGCGGCCCCTTCCGGAGGGCGACATCCTGCCTGTCCGGCTTCCGTATGCGACAGCAGGCGGGCATGGACGCGGCAGCCGATGGCGTAGGGGGGCAGCCACTGCCGCCACTGTGGTGTCGCGGCGTCGATGGCAAGCCGTGTCAGATCCGGGCAGGCGGTGCAGGAAGCACAGGGGGCATCCGGCAGTTCCAGCACGCAGCAGGCATCCGGGGATTGCTCCAGCGTGGCCATGAGGCTGACGGTGCGGTGGCGCAGATCCAGCTCGGTATCCATGACCGTGGCGCAGGCCTCGGCATCATAGCCCAGTTCTTCATAAGCCATCCAGATCACTTCGCCGTTCATGCGCCCGTACAGGGGATGGCTGTTCCGCAGGCGTTTTTTTTCAGCATCGGGCAGCGTGGCGCTGTCCACCAGGGGAAGGGTGTCATCCATGGTCCTCCAGAGGCAAAAAAAGGGGCCGGCAGGGCCGGCCCCAGGATGATGGATGAGGCGGGCGTTACTTCAGCAGGCCCTGCAGGGTCTGCTTGCCCTTGCTGATGGTCTGGTCGAATTCCTGCTGCAGGGATTCCATCAGTTCCTTGACGGAAACGATGCTGTTGACCCGGGCCACGTTGGCGCCGCAGAAGGCGAAGCCGCGTTCCAGGTTGCCCTTCATGGCGCTGATGAGGGCCTGGGCGATGCAGTAGGGCGTCTTTTCCTGGTCGCAGGTGCAGGTATGCACGCAGTGGAAGACGCATTTGAAGGGCTTTTTGTTGCCCTGGCGGGCGGCCTCGATGAAGTCGTTCTGCAGGGCGCGGCCGGGCATGCCCACCGGGCTCTTGATGATGGTGATGTCTTCCTCGCGGGCAGCAATGTAGCTCTGCTTGAAGCGGTCATCGGCATCACATTCCTTGGTGGCCACGAAGCGGGTCCCCATCTGGACGCCGGAAGCGCCGAGGTCGAGGAATTTTTTGATGTCTTCGCCGGTGTAGATGCCGCCGGCGGCGATGACGGGCACGGCGCGGCCTTTCTGGTCTTCAAGGCGCTTGGCGGCTTCGACCACCTGGGGGACCAGGACTTCCAGGGCGAAGTTCGGGTCGTTGATCTCTTCACGCTTGAAGCCGAGGTGGCCGCCGGCCTTGGGGCCTTCCACCACGAAGGCGTCGGGCAGGTAGTCGAAGCGGGAGAGCCACTTGCGGGCGATCAGGGTCGCCGCGCGGGCGGAAGAGACGATGGGGACCAGCTTGGTCTTGAACTCTTCCTTTTTTTCTTCGCAGGCCTGCAGGAGATGCTTGGGCATCTCCAGGGGCAGACCGGCACCGGAAAAGATGATGTCGGCACGGTTTTCGATGGCCGTGCGCACCATCTGGCTGAACGTGGTCAGCGCCACCATGATGTTGACGCCGATGATGCCCTGGGTCTTTTCCCGGGCCTTGGTCAGCTCCTGGCGCAGGGCGCGCAGGTTGGCTTCGATGGGGTTCTTGGCCACGTCGGGCTCTTTCATCCCGATCATGGCTCCGGCGATGACGCCGATGCCGCCCTGATTGGCAACAGCAGAGGCGAGGCCGGAAAGGGAAATGCCAACACCCATGCCGCCTTGGACGATGGGCATTTTAGCGGTCAGGTCTCCAATGGACAAAGAAGGAAAAGCCATGATGCAACCTCCAACATGGCGCTATAAGGTAAAGCCCTCGAGGGGCGGTATTGAAATCAATTTTCGGAAAGCATTACCAGAAAAACCTTATTTTCACAAGGCCGCTGTCTCTGTCAGGCATGGCAAAGTGCCTGATAGTCGCACCAGCGGCAACCTTCGCCCGGACGGCCGGTGAAATCAGGGCCGTGCTCCATATGCCAGAGCAGCAGGGAAAGGACGTCAAAGCATTGACGGATGCGTTCGCCATTGTCCAGATCCAGCCTGGGCCCGAACAGCCAGTATTCCCGCCCCTTGTCGCGCAGTTCCACCAGGGCGGCGTCGTGCAGATCCTTGAAACCGGCGGCGTGCAGCATGCACAGGTAGGCGGGCAGCTGGATCATGCGCAGCTTCTCGGCCAGCTGGTCGAAAGCCCCGGCGGCCAGCCGGCGGCGTTCCTCAAGAGGGATCCCTGCGTCCCGGACCTGCGCCATGTGGACGAACAGGGCTTCGTCATCCCATAAGGCACCGGCAGGACTGTTGATGGTACCGGTCTTGTAATCCACGATGCAGAGGCCGTCCTCACGCCTGTCCAGTCTGTCCAGGCGTCCCTTGAAGGTATATTCCCGGCCGTTGCAGCTGATGACCTGGGTCAGGGGATATTCCAGTTCCAGGATGGTGGCTTCCGGCTGATTGCAAAGATATTCCTCCAGACGGCGCGGGGCCGCCATGGAGAACATCATCAGGCTGTCGGGCGGCAGCTGGGTCCGCAGGTCGTGTCTTTCCATCTGGCGCTGCAGTTCGGCACGCATGACGGCCATGTCGAAGGTCCCCGCATCCACCAGCTTGCCGCGATACGGACGGTAGAGCTGCTGCAGCACATCGTGCAGCACGGAGCCCACTTCTGCCGGATCGTCTCTCTCGTTGACCTCCTGGACGGGCCGGAAGCGGCACAGATGTTTCCAGACGAAGGACAGCGGGCAATGCAGATAGGTATCCAGGGCCGTGGGAGAGATGGGCGCGGCCAGAAAGGCCCGCATGGCATCCTGCAAGGCCTGGTTGCGCTTCAGGGACAGCTCGCGGGGCGGCATGGGGGCCACGGCACAGGTGGCCACAGCCAGCGGCGGCGTGCCCGGCTTGAGGATGGCCCCGGTGCGCTGCTCGTGCGCCCAGATGAGCTGCTCCACAAAACGGCTGCGGGCCTTCTTGCTGTCCATGAGTCCGGAACGGCCCTGGCTCTCCTGCCAGTAAAAATGCACCTCGCGGGCGCAGGCACACAGGCGGTAGAGGGTGTGGGAGGCCGCCCGTTCCCGGCGGCGGGCATCAGGCAGGCCGAGGATGCGGCGCAGGCTGTCCGGCAGCAGGGGATCCTGGCCTGGGGTACCGGGCAGGACGTCGTCGGTGGCATCGATGATGAAGATGCGGTCGAACTGGAGCAGACGGCTTTCCAGCATGCCCAGCACCTGCACACCACCCAGCGGATCGGCTTCGAAGGGGATGCGCTGCTGTTGCAGCAGCTGGCGGGCCAGACCGTGCAGAAGGCGGGAGTCCATCTCCTCGCCGGACAGGGCATTGTGCTGCAGTTCCGGCACGCAGTGGCGTACGAGCCGGTACAGGGCCTCGGCATCCAGGGGGAAGCGTTCCCAGACGGCCTGTCCGTGGCGGGTCAGGAAGTCGCTCAGGCGCAGCAGGGCGCCGGCCAGGCCGGACAGCGTGGAAACGGCGCCGAAATCCTCCAGCAGCAGGTGCAGCAGTTCTTCCAGCAGGGCGCGCTCGGGACGGGGGGCAGGGAGGGCACCGTCCGTGGCGTCCTCTCCGGCGGGAGCATCCATGCTTTCTTCGCCTTCGGCCAGGGTGGCCAGCAGATCCTCATGGGCCACCAGGCGCCTGCCGCTGCGGATGCGGCGCTCCAGACGGCGGAGCAGGGGCCGCAGGGACTGCCCCGTGCCGGGCTCTTCCCCGGGCGCGGCGGCCTGGAGCATGCCCAGATAGGGGTGGCGCAGGCAGGCCAGCAGATAGCGCCAGTAGAAAAGCCCGTCCTTGTCCCGTCCTTCATGCAGGCGGAACAGGCTGTCCAGCAGGTGGAAGAGGGGCGAACGGTCCAGCGGATAGCCCATGGAGATGTTGACTTCCTTGTCCGGCAGATGGTGCAGCACGGGCAGCAGAAGGTCGCCGTGGGTCAGGAGGATGGCCGTGGAAGCCTCCGAAGGGGCATCCAGATCCTGTTGCAGGGCCTTGAGTTGGGAGTGGAGGTCATAACCCGCGAAATAGTGCCATTTTTGCGCGTCTTCCACCGGAGAGGGCGCGTCTGCCTCCCAGGGGCGGGCCGTGGCCTGCCAGCGTTGCAGCCACTGGACGTGTTCCTGACAGGCCCAGTGCACAGGCGGCCGCTCTTCCTCACCATGCCGGGCCAGGGCCGGATCCGTGTGCAGGCAGACGCGGGCACCGGCCTGCCAGAGACTGCGGAGCAGGATGTCCTCGGTCTCGGTAAGCAGGGAAAAACCGGCCAGCAGCACGGGATGCCCGTCAGCCGGGCGCAGCAGGTCGGGGATGTCCTCCGCATGGCGGGCGGCCAGCCAGAAGTCATGGCCCGGCGTGGTCCAGCCCTTTTGGGCCAGCGCCGCCACATAGGCATCGCGGATGCGCCCCAGAGCACCCAGCAGGGCCGCGGCCGGGGGGCTCACCTCGTCGATGAAGGGCAGGTCGTCCGTGACCATGTTCTGGCCCAGCAGTTCTTCCAGCAGATTGGCCAGACGTATGCCCCAGGGCAGGAAGGCGTCCGGGGACAGTTTGCCGAAGCGTTTTTCCAGCTCGTGGTCTTCGTCGGCCAGATCGAGGACGCAGTCCCGCAGCAGGGCCACCCTGTCCAGCAGGCAGGCCGTACGCAGCGGCACGGGGCTGGCATGCATGCGCCACAGGCGCACCATGTCCGGCAGGGAAAGGACCTTGGGCAGCAGGCCGGTGGTCCCGGCAGCGGCATAGATGTCCACAAGATAGCGCCACGGACGGTTGTGGGGGACGATGATGACGGCATCACCCGGCCGTCCGTCGCTCCAGAGGTCGGTGGCCTGTTTCAGGGCAGGCAGGAAAGGCTGCTGCCAGGAAAAGATATGGAAGGGGCTGCTCATGCCTCGTCCTCACAGAAGTAGCGGGGATAGGCCCCAAGATCCGTAAACAGTTCCGAAGCGCTGTCGGGTTCCACCAGGCGGAAAGACTGCCTGTCCAGATAGATGAGCAGGCCGCGGGCCACGGTGGTGCCGCTCTGTTCCAGACAGCGCAGATAGCGTTGCACCTGCCGGACATGCTCGTCCATGACCCTGCCGCTCTTGTAGTCCACCACCAGGGTCCCCCAGGACAGGGGGACGATGAGGTCGGCACGCAAAAGGTCCCGGCGGGAACCGTCGGCGGCCAGCATGGATTGCTCCGGCACACCGCGCCGCTGCCAGAGGCCGAACTGGGGCAGACGCAACAACCAGAGCAGGCAGGATCCCATGTCGGCGGCAACGCTTTCCCTGTCGGGGGCGTCCTGTCCGTCGGCAAGGGGGATGGTGGCGAGCACTTCCCGCACGGCAGCCCTGATGTTGTCCTCGCTGAGGCCGCCCAGAGGCAGCTGCTCCAGACAGGCATGGAGCAGGGTGCCGCGATCCCGTGCGGAAAAGTGCATCCGTTCCAGCGGGTTGCGGTAGATCTTGAGCCGGGGCAACCATTGCATGGGACGCCAGTCTTCCGCCGGGTCATGCGGCACTGCCGTCTGTCCGCCGGAGAGCTGGTCGGGAGTGCTATCGGCTCCTGCGGTTTCTGCTGCCGGGGCCGTATCGTCTCTTTCTTCCTCCGTCACAGCAAGCTGGACCGGATGCAGCACGTCGTCCCCGCCTTCCAGCTGGTAGGGGACTTCGAGTCCGGCCTGCTGCCAGAGGACATCCAGGGCGTGGCTGCCGCAGCCCTTGCGCACGGTGGCGGCGCTGGTACGGAAGACGAGGAGCTCTTCCCGTGCCCGGGTAAAGGCCACATAGAACTGGTTGAGCAGTTCCATGGCCTGCCGCAACAGGGCTTCGTAGTAGACCCTGCCGCAATGCGGGCCGTTCTTGCAGACCATGCGCAGGCCGTCTTCCTCCATGAGCACCGGGTCGCTCGCCTTCAGGGTGGCATCGGTCCAGGGCAGGAGGACCACAGGGGCCTCGAGGCCCTTGGATTTGTGGACGGTCATGATGCGAACGGCGTCGATGCCCTCAGGCATGGGGACTTTTTCCTCCTCGCCCTTTTCCTGCCAGTGGGCCAGAAAGTCGGGCAGGGTGGCCAGTCCCTGGTCCTCGGCATTCTTGAGCACTTCGAGGAAGCAGCGCAGGAAAACATCGGCATCGGGATAGCGTTCGAAGACCTGCAGGCGGTCATACCATTCCATGACCGTGTCGTAGGGCGTCATGAGCCCGGCCTGATTGTGGAAAGGCGCCAGGACGGAGGCCCAGAAGCCGGGGAAGTTCCGTTGCAGATGCTGCACCAGGGGGATGCTGCCCCTGTCCACGCAGCTGTCGTGCAAAGCCTGAAGGTCGGGGACAGGCAGGGGGCCCTGCTGCACCAGACTGCCCGTGACCACGGTCCAGAGGGCCAGCTCGTCTTCCGCGTTGCACAGGAACTGCAGCAGGGCCACGCTCTGGATCACCAGAGGATGGGTGGACAGCAGCAGGCTGTTCTCCGTGACGATGGGGATGTCGGCAGCGGCCAGATCCTCGGCCACCAGTGCGGCCTGGGCATTGCTGCGCACCAGCACCATGATCTCCTGCCAGCGACGGCGCGGGGCCAGTTCCTGCCGGAGCACATGGCGCAGGCGCGCCAGTACGGCGGTGTTGAGCTCTTCGCTGCTGTCACCGTCGATGGCTTCCACGCGCACAAGGCCGCCGGGAGGTGAGCTGGGCGAAAAATCCTGGGCCGTCCCGGCATAGCCCGCGGCCACACGTTCGGCATAGCTGTCCAGCAGATCGTCCGGCGTGTCCTGCGGCATCAAGGCGGCAAGGGCCTGCCGGGCTACGGCGGCATCCTCCAGAGGCGAGAACAGGGCATTGTTGTGCGCGATGACCTGACGGCAGCTGCGCCAGTTGGCCGTGAGCGTCTCGTGGCGCACATCCGGGGCCAAAAGACGCAAGGGAGCTTCGATGCCGTCAAAAAGGGCGGCATCCCCGCCACGCCAGCCGTAGATGGCCTGCTTGACGTCGCCCACCCAGGTCAGGGAACCGCCCCGGGAAAGGGCCTCTTCCACCAGCGGGCTCAGGGCCTGCCACTGTTCGCGGCTGGTGTCCTGGAATTCGTCCAGCAGGAAATATTGCAGGCGGCTGCCCAGACGGCACAGGGCCTCGGAGACGCCAAAGCTGCCGCTGAGCACCAAGGCGGCCATCTCCGGCACCAGGACGGCGGGCAGGGTGCCTTCCTGCTGCTGGTTGGCCCGCATGGCGTGGACCAGCAACGTGGCCAGCTGGACGGCCGGGGCAAAATTGCGGGCCGAACGCAGCAGGGCATGACGACGGCTGAAATCCGGCAGCCAGGACGTCAGTGCCTCCAGTGCCGACAGCAGCTCTTCCGTACGCTTCGTTTTGGCCGTGAGGAATTTGTCGACCTCGGGCTCGGCGATGGACTTGAGCTTGAAGGCCCCTTCGTCCCGCTCCTGAAGGCGCACCAGGGCCTTGCGGCTCGTGGCATGGAGCTTGGTCTTGGCCTGCTCCTCCGCGTCGAGGACAGCCCGGATCAGGCCGCGTGTCCTGTTCCAGAGCTGCTGGTGGCGGCTTTCCAGCTCTTCCGGGCTAGCGATATCCGTGAATTCGTCGCGCAGGATGCCGTCCAGCAGGGGGCGGATGATGTTGCCCAGCTTTTCCCCCGCATTGAAGCCCTTGCTCTGCTGCACATGGACGATGGCCCAGTAAAGGTCGCGCAGCAGTTTTTCCATCTTCTCGTTGCCCTGGGAGGCCTGGTTGAGCAGGGTATCGAGATAGGGCGTCACGGCATCCATGCTCACGAAGGCGGGCTGGAAATCCGGGGGCAGATCCAGCTGCAGGGCGGCCGAACGCACGATAGCGTGGAGCAGGCTGTCGATGGTGCGGATGTTGAGGCTGGCCAGATCTCGCAGGATGACGTCCAGCCAGCGGGCGGCCATGTCGGGCGTCAGGGGGATGCCTTTTTCCGGCGTGCCCAGGGCGATGGCCTTAAGGCGGCCGATGACGCGGTCGCGCATCTCGCCGGCGGCGGCATTGGTGAAGGTGATGGCCAGGATCTCATCCCAGCCCGAGGGGCCGGTGCCCAGCCCGCAGGAGGCGGCAGCGGCCGGTGCCGGGGCCCCGCAGGCCGCCAGCAGACACAAAAAACGCCGGGTCAGGTCATAGGTCTTGCCTGACCCGGCAGATGCCTTGACTTGATACAGACTAGCCATGCGTCTCCTGCTGCGGCAGCATACCGGCCAGCATGCCCTGCCCCGTGGATTCCAGGGCGGCGCGCCAGAGATCGGAATAGATGTTGAGCTTGCGGCGGCGGCGCGTCACCAGCTCCAGCGGCAGATGCACGTAGCGGTCCTGGATCTTGCCCACCACCATGTCGGTGCGCCCGGCCATGGCCGCATGGACGGCGTACTGGCCCAGGAAGCCGCAGTAGACCTTGTCGTTGGCCGTGGCCGGCACGGAGCGGATGATATAGCTGGGGTCGATGTACTTGAGCGCGTGGGGGATGCCGCGGGCGTCCATATAACGCTTGATCTCGGAGCGCAACAGGTCGGCCACGTCGCCCAGCAGCAGGTTGCCCGAGGCGTCGGTGGCGCCGGAACGGTCCAGCAGATGCTGGCCGGCGCCTTCGGCCGCCACGATGACGGCGTGATGGCGGCTTTTCAGGCGTTCTTCCAGCGCGGGCAGCAGGCCGCCTTCCCCTTCGAGGGTGAAGGGCGCTTCCGGCACCAGAACAAAGTTCACTTCCTTCATGGCCAGCGTGGCCTGGGCGGCGATGAAGCCCGATTCCCGGCCCATGAGCTTGACCAGGCCGATGCCGTTGGGCATGCCCCGGGCCTCGGTGTGGGCGCATTCGATGGCCTCGGTGGCCTTGTAGACGGCGGTCTCGAAGCCGAAGGACTGGGGGATGAAGTTGATGTCGTTGTCGATGGTCTTGGGGATGCCGATGACGGCGATCTTGAGGTTGCGCGCCTGTACCTCGCGGCTGATGCTCAGGGCGGCCTTCATGCTGCCGTCACCGCCGATGACGAACAGGATGCTGACGTTGGAGCGTTCCAGGCTGTCCACGATCTCTTCCGCGGACTGGGGACCGCGCGACGAGC
Organism: Desulfovibrio sp. SGI.102; assembly: GCF_050314315.1. Taxonomy (NCBI): domain Bacteria; kingdom Pseudomonadati; phylum Thermodesulfobacteriota; class Desulfovibrionia; order Desulfovibrionales; family Desulfovibrionaceae; genus Desulfovibrio; species Desulfovibrio sp. SGI.102. The sequence goes on from NZ_JBNPNC010000037.1 coordinate 23,886, forward strand.
CCAGGATGGTGCCGCCGAAGCGGTGGATGTCGGCCACGCGTTCGGGCGTCAGTTCCATGGGCTGATGCCCGCAGGCCGGGATGAAGCCTTCCAGCCCGTAGCGGATGCCCATGATGGAGGGCACATGGTAGGCGTGGTGCGCCTCCATGACGATGGCGCGGATGACGTCATTGAGCCCCGGGCAAAGGCCACCGCAGGTCACGATGGCGCATTTTGCCCGGCTGGGATCGAAGTAAAGTTTTTTCCGGGGGCCGGCAGCCTCGAAATCCAGGCGTACGGGTTCGGTGAACTCGTCGCAGAGTTCCCTGTCCACCTGTATGGGCAGGCGCACGTCATCCACCCAGGTACGGTAGGGCAGCCTGGACGTGAGTTTGGGGGTGCCGAGAGTACGGATGCTGGTATCGATGGCGCCGGTTTTGGTCATGCTTCACCTCGTGGTGGGATGCTCGGTTCAGGCAGGCTGCGAAAAGCAGTCGCGCATGGCGGCGATGGAAAGGGCCAGGAAGGCATCCAGCGGCAGGCCCGCCTGTTCGCACTGGCGGATGTTGTCGCGGCAGACGCTGGCGGCAAAGGCCTTGTCCTTCATCTTTTTCTTGATGCTCTTGACTTCCATGCCTTCATAGCCCGTGGGACGCATCAGGGCGGCGGCGCTGATAAGGCCGGTGATGGTCTCGCCGCAGCGCAGGGCGAAGTCGAAACGGGTCTGGGGCGCACAGCCGGTCATCTCGCCGTTGTGGGCGCGGATGGCGGTCAGGGCCTCTTCGGGCAATTTGCCTTCCAGCAGGCGGGCGCCTTCCAGTCCGTGCTTTTCCGGTGTGGCTTCCGTGGCGGGATAGTCCACATCGTGCAGCAGGCCGGTCAGGCCCCACAGTTCTTCATCTTCACCAAATTCACGGGCCAGGGCCCGCATGACGGCCTCGGAAGCAATGGAGTGTTGCAGCAGGCCCGCCTGGACATGGTTCTCCGCCAGCAGGGCCAGCGCTTCGTCTCGTGAGATCATGATGGTATTCTCCTTGCCGTGATTCTAAAACAGGCAGAACTGCATAGCAAGGGAAAGCCCCGCTATCCAGGGAAGGAAGCATGACGGGGAAAAGAGGGCGAGTGATGCCGTTACGTTGAGGCTCTTCCTTATATTATGGATACTGCCGGACAGCGGCAGGGCAGGGGCTTGATGGACGGAGCAGGAAGGGAAAGACTTTTACTGGCCTGTGGCGGGCGCGGGGGCTGCCTGTTGACAGCGGCCCGGATATGCCCGATGTAAAGGGATTCAGATAATCCCCGCAACAAAGATTGGGAACTATGCCAATATACGGTTTGCGCTTTCGCGCTTTGGGACAGACCCTGTACCATACGGGCCCTGCCGATCTGGCCGTGGGCGATCATGTGCTGATCGCGGCCGATCAGGGGCAGGCCCTGGCGCAGGTGGTCTCCGGTCCCTATGATTATGTGGCCGGTGTGGAGCCGGAGAGCCTGACGCCCATTGAGCGCCGGGCCACGGAAGAAGACCTGGCCGAGGGCCGTACCAACGAGAAACTGGCCCGCGAGGCCACGGAGTTCTGCCGCCAGTGCATCCGTGACCGCCGCCTGGACATGAAGCTCGTGGACGTTGAGGTCTTTTTTGACCGCAGCAAGCTCATTTTCTATTTCACGGCGCCGGCCCGCATCGACTTTCGCGAGCTGGTCAAGGATCTGGTGCGCGAATACCGCGCCCGCATCGAACTGCGCCAGATAGGGGTGCGCCACGAGACCCAGATGGTGGGGGCCGTGGGCAACTGCGGCATGGTCTGCTGCTGCCGCCGGTACCTGCGCAAGTTCGCTCCCGTGACCATCCGCATGGCCAAGGAGCAGAACCTGTTCCTCAACCCTGCCAAGATCTCGGGCATCTGCGGCCGCCTGCTCTGCTGCCTTTCCTACGAGCAGGAGAACTACGACCGCTTCCACCACAATTGCCCGCGTCTGGGCAAGAAATACCAGACCACGCAGGGCACCATGAAGGTGCTGCGGGCCAACATGTTCCGCAATTCGCTGTCCGTGCTCAACGAGAACAACGAAGAACAGGAACTGACGCTGGAAGAATGGCAGGCCTTGGATCCGCATCGTCCCGAGCCCCATCCCGACAATGCCCAGCCCAAACAGGCGCAGCAGCCCCAGAAGGCGGCACAGGGGGATGGCCTGCTGGTGGTCTCCGTCACACCGGAGAACGTGGACGATCCCAACCTGTTCGCCGATGTGCTGCCGCCCGACGCGCCCCTGACCGCCGGGCCGGAAGTCCAGCCGCAGCAGGCCCAGCCGCAGGCCGAGGCCGCCCCCGCAGAGAACAGCAAAAGTCGCCGCCGCCGTCGCCGCAAGTCGCAGCAACGGCAGGACGGCGCCGCCGAATAAACGGAGTCAGACGTGAAGAACTTTTATATCACCACCCCCATTTACTATGTGAATGCCAAGCCCCATCTGGGACATGCCTATACCACCATCGTGGCCGACTCCCTGTCGCGCTTCCACAAGACCCTGGGCGACAACACCATGTTCCTGACCGGTACGGACGAACACGGTGACAAGATCGTCAAGGCCGCCGAAAAGCAGGGCGTCTCCCCCAAGGAATTCGTGGACGGCATCAGCGGCCTGTTCCAGCACCTGTGGCCGCATCTGGGCATCGAGAACGACGCCTTCGTGCGTACCACCGACGAAGACCACAAGGCCCGCGTGCAGCGCTTCCTGCAGCAGGTCTATGATGCCGGCGACATCTATTTCGGCGAGTTTGGCGGCCACTACTGCTACGGCTGCGAACGCTTCTATACGGAAAAGGAGCTGGAGAACGGCCTGTGCCCCCAGCATCTGACCAAGCCTGAATTCATCAGCGAGAAGAACTACTTCTTCCGCATGTCCAAGTACCTGCCCTGGCTGCGGGAATACATCGAGAGCCATCCCGACTTCATCCGCCCCGAGCGCTACCGCAACGAAGTGCTGTCCATGCTGGAATCGGGCGCGCTGGAAGACCTGTGCATCTCCCGTCCCAAGTCCCGCCTGACCTGGGGCATCGAACTGCCCTTCGACAAGGATTACGTCTGCTATGTGTGGTTCGACGCCCTGCTGAACTACATCAGCGCCCTGGGCTGGCCCGACGGTGAAAAGTACAAGACCTTCTGGCCCGGCGAACATCTGGTGGCCAAGGACATCCTCAAACCCCATGCCGTGTTCTGGCCCACCATGCTCAAGGCCGCGGGCCTGCCCGTGTACCAGCACCTGAACGTGCACGGCTACTGGCTGGTGCGCGATACCAAAATGTCCAAATCCCTGGGCAACGTGGTGGAACCGCTGGAGATGCGCCAGAAGTACGGTCTGGACGCCTTCCGTTATTTCCTGCTGCGCGAGATGCATTTCGGTTCCGATGCCTCCTTCAGTGAAGAAGGCATGGTGACCCGCATCAACGCCGACCTGGCCAACGACCTAGGCAACCTGTTCAGCCGCGTGCTGTCCATGACGGCCAAGTATTTTGAGAGCAAGGTGCCCCAGCCCGGCGAATTCAGCGAAGACGACAAGGCCATCGTCGAGCTGTGCGCCACGGCCATGACCAATTACATCCAGCTGTTCGGCAACACCCAGTTCGCCCAGGGCCTGGATTCCCTGTGGGATCTGGTGCGCGCGCTCAATAAATACGTGGATTCGCAGGTGCCGTGGACCCTGTTCAAGCAGGGCGACACCACGCGTCTGGGCACGGTCATGTACGTGCTGCTGTCGGCCATGCGCAAGGTGGCCCTGTGCCTGTGGGCCGTCATGCCCGATGCCTCCCGCACCCTGCTGGAGCAGCTGGGCCAGCAGCCCGGCGAGGGCCCTGTGACCACCTCGCTGGAAGCCGAGGCCGGCAACTTTGACGGTCTGCAGCCCGGCACTGAAGTGGCGGCCAGCTCCAACCTTTTCCCGCGCATCGACGTCAAGGCCCTGCAGCAGGAAGCTCCGGCCGAAAAGGCCCCCAAGGCCAAGAAGGAAAAGAAGCAGGAAGCCCCCAAGGCCGCTCCTGCCGCCGAAGGCCAGAGCGGCGAGATCAGCTTCGACCAGTTCAAGGCCGTGGAGATGCGCGCCGGGACCGTGGTCGTGGCGGAAAAGCATCCCAATGCCGACCGCATCCTGCGTCTGGAGATCGACTTTGACGAAGGCCAGCCGCGCCAGATCCTGTCCGGCCTGGCCGACTACTACAAGCCCGAGGAGCTGGTGGGCAAGCAGGTCATCGCCGTGCTCAACCTGGCGCCGCGCAAGATCCGTGGCCTCATGTCCAACGGCATGGTGCTGACCGCGGAAAAGGACGGCAAGCTCTCCGTCCTGACGCCTGCCGCGCCTGTGCCCAACGGCAGCCAGATC
>NZ_JBNPNC010000038.1:0-27902 GCF_050314315.1 Desulfovibrio sp. SGI.102
ATGCCTGAAGCAACTGCATTTTCAGATGTATCCGTCACGGAAACTGTCGTGCCTGGAGTTGATGTGGATGTCACATTATATCCAACGGCATTGCTGAATGCCTCTCCATCGGTTACGCCCATAACCAGGATAGCCGCAACAGCCAGTGAACCGAACGTATTGATGAGATGGCATTTTTTTTAAACCGATCGGTACCGGTTCACCAAATTCCCCATGGCTCTTTTTGTCATTGTTACTCCTCCTTTACCTTTTGGCTTTTTTCATTCCCGCCGTGGGAGATTGGGAATAAAAAAAGGACGCATGGAGCAGCTGGGCCGTCCCATGACGTCAGAGTCCTTTTTCTTACATAAAAAGTATGTTATAGGGAATACAAGAAAATAATTATGCCTTTACATATTTATGGCTTTTTTACTTTGGATATGTCGGGAGTGATGGTTTGGTGCAGGGCAGCTGCATACACATGTCCTGCAGGTACATTTGGAGGCGCATCCGTAGAACTCGGAAACGCAAGGCAGGAGGCTGGCGGGAGGCCGGTGTCGCCGTGGACAGGGGGGTAAACGTTTACAGGCAGCGCTTGTCCGCCGAAGGTATTTGGGGGAGGAGGATCCGTGAGGCCGCGTACGCAGCGGGAGGGAGATAACACGCCTCTTCCAGGCTGCTCAGCAGCGGCTGAAAAGGCTTTTGAAAAAAGAAGGCGATCGAAAAAAAGCGCAGAACTTACTTTCAAAAGCACGTTCTACGCTTGATCTCTTGTTGGCGTCCCCAAGGGGATTTGAACCCCTGTCGACGGCGTGAAAGGCCGTTGTCCTGGGCCGGCTAGACGATAGGGACGCGCTATGAAGTTGTGATGGCTGGGCTGCAAGGACTCGAACCTTGATTAGCGGAGCCAGAATCCGCCGTCCTGCCAATTGAACGACAGCCCATCGCGAAAATGGAACCTACGCAAAACCGGCCCTCTTGTCAAACAAAAAAATGAAAAAAGTGGATATTTTTTTGATAAAAATAAAAAGATAAATTATTTTAGTATGTTGATATGTTCCTTTTGGGTGTAAAAAAAGGCCGTCCCGATGGGGACGGCCTTGGGGATGGCAGGTGATGCCGTTACGGCAGCCTTACTTCCAGTAGAGTTTGACCAGGTTGGTACCGCGCGGGGTAGCCGTGGAGCCCTTGAGCTGGCCGGCGGTGATGACGGCGCATTCGTTGGGCAGGAAGTCCGGGCAGTTGTGGATGAAGTTTTCGGCGCGGCTCAGGTGGCTGGGATCGCTGGCCGGATCGGCGACGAATACGGGATGCACGCCCCAGACGAAGTTCAGGGCCTTGATGGTCACCGGGTCGGGGGTCAGGGCGTAGATGTCCTGGGGAGGACGGCGGCAGGAGACCTGACGGGCCGACGCACCGCTGAGGCTGTGGGAGACGATGGCCTTGGCGTGGGCCTTCTCGGCCAGCAGGCAGGCGGAGTAGGCCAGGAACTCGGGGATGCCCTTGTCCGCGGCCGGTTCTTCCAGCTTGCGGTCATTGACCAGCAGCTTCTCAGCCTCGTCGGTGATCTTGCGCATGTACTGCACGGTCTCCACCGGGAAGTTGCCCATGGCGGTCTCTTCGGAGAGCATCACGCAGTCGGCGCCGTCCAGCACGGCGTTGGCCACGTCCGTGGTCTCGGCGCGGGTGGGGGCGGGGCTGTTGACCATGGAGAGCAGCATCTGCGTGGCCACGATGACCGGTTTGGAGATGGCGTTGCAGGCGCGGATGATGCGCTTCTGCAGGGCGGGCAGCAGGGGCAGGGGGCATTCCACGCCCAGGTCGCCACGCGCCACCATGATGACGTCGGTCTCCTTCAGGATCTCGTCCAGGTTGTCCACGGCGTTCTGGCGCTCCAGCTTGACCACCACGGGCACGCGGCGGCCCGAGGCGGCGATGAGCTGTTTGGCTTCGCGCACGTCGTCAGCCGTCTGTACATAAGAGATGGCTACGGCGTCCACGCCCAGGGCCAGGCCGTCGCTCAGGTCCTTTTTGTCCTTTTCGGTCAGGGCGCGCACCTTGGTGGCCTTGCCGGGCAGGGCCAGGCCCTTGCGCGAGGTCACAATGCCGCTGTTGTTGGCTTCCAGCAGCACCAGGCCGTCGGGGCGGCTCTGCTGCACGGTGAATTGCAGACCGCCGTCGGCCAGCACCATGCGGTCGCCGGGCTCCAGGGTCTCCAGGATCTCGGGATGGTCGAAGGGCAGGAAGGGCATCTCATCGGTGCGCTGGTCGGAAAGGCCCAGCAGCAGCTGCATGCCCTTGGTGACCTGGATGGTCTTTTCCTGAACGACACCCAGACGGATCTTGGGGCCGGACAGGTCCTGCATGATGGTGATGGGCTTGTCCAGCTCCTTTTCCACTTCACGGATATCATTGATGATACGGACGAAATCCGCGGCCGAACCGTGGGAGAAGTTCAGGCGGAAGACGCTGACGCCCGCTTCGACGAGCTGACGCAGCTTTTCCTTGGAATTGGAAGCCGGGCCGATGGTGGCGACGATCTTGGTTCTCATATCTTTATTCCTTTCATACCCGTGCGGGGGCACGGATGTTCTCTCATAAAGCTGTATGTCCAGAAAAAACTATCCGGGCTTTCCTGCGGCTTGTCAAGCGGCAGGAAGCGTGCGGGCGGGCGGGGACGCCCCCACCCCGAGTCCGAGGCAGCCCATTGGAATAATTGACAAACAAAATCACATGATTGTCACCGTCCCGTCATGTTCGCTTGACAGCGGGGGAAAGGGTGGGGCATAAGTGGGAAAACGTGGTAAATAGTGGGCGACAGGTGGTGGATCGGTGGCAAATCTGTTTATCCAGAGCGCATATCGCAATCTTGACGCCAAGGGCCGTCTGCTGCTGCCGCCAGAGTACAGGGATGCCCTGCTGGCCGCCGGGGATGGTTCCTTCTGGCTGACCATAGGTCTGTACGAAGGCCTCAAGGCCTACATGCCTGCGGATTGGGAAGCCATCGTCGAAAAGCTGAACAGCGTCCCCCTCCCTTCCATGAAGCTTTCCCACGTCAAAACGAAGTTGCTCGGTCTTGCGCAGAGGATGGTCCCCGATGCGCAGGGCCGCATACGTATCCCGCAGCCCCTGATGCGTGCCGCCGGTCTGCAAAAGGACGTGGTACTGGTGGGCATGGCGGACAAGTTCGAGATCTGGGATCAGGCCCGCTTCGATGCCCTGCTGGTGGAAGACGTCAGCGATGAAGTGGCGGCCTGTCATCTTGATATAGCTCTTTAGAGGTAAGCATGACCATGCAGCAGCAGGGACAGGAACGAAATGCGGCTGATTTGCATATCCCTGTCCTGATGAAGGAAACCCTTGCGGCCCTGCAGCCCGTGCTGGATGCCGGAAGGGATCGCCCCGTGCGCATCCTGGACGGCACGCTCGGCATGGCCGGGCACAGCTCTGCCATGTTGCAGGCGGCCCCCCAGGCGGAACTCTGCGCCCTGGACCGGGACGAGGAAGCCCTGGAACTGGCCCGGCGCCGGCTGGAGCCTTTTGGTGGGCGCGTCCATACCTACCATTGCCGCTACAGCCAGTTCGAGGAGGCCCTCGACGACCTGGGCTGGGACAAGGTCGACGCCGTGCTGCTGGATATCGGTGTTTCCTCCCTGCAGCTGGACGAGGCGGAGCGCGGCTTCAGCTTTTACGGGGACGGGCCCCTGGACATGCGCATGGACCAGCATTCCGGCGCGCCTTCGGCCTGGCACTGGGTCAATCGCGAAAGTTTCGACCGCCTCAAGGAATGCATCGCCACCCTGGGCGAGGAGCCGCAGGCCGGGCGCATAGCCCGGGCCATCGTGGATGCCCGCCAGAAGAGCCCCATCGATACCACCGCCCAGCTGGCGGCCCTGGTGGAGAAGGCCTATCCGCCCGCGTGGCGTGCCAAGGCCCGCCGCCATCCCGCCACGCGCACCTTCCAGGCCCTGCGCATGGCCGTCAACGACGAACTGGGCGAGCTGCGCCGCTTCCTTGATGCCATCCTGGGCCGTCTGTCCCTGGGCGGCCGTCTGGCGGTCATTTCCTTCCATTCCCTGGAAGACCGCATGGTCAAGCAGACCATGCGCTACTGGGCCGAGGGCTGCCGTTGCCCCCGGCATGTGCCGGTGTGCGTGTGCCACCATGTGCCGGAAGTCGAGATCCTGTACAAAAAGCCCGTGCAGGCCGACGATGACGAGCTGGCCGTCAATCCGCGTGCCAGCAGCGCCAAACTGCGGGCCGTGGAGAAAATAGCCGAGGCGGTTTCATGAAGAAGCTGTCGGTCGGGCTGCCGTTCCGCGGACAGGGCAAGGTCCAGACCAAAAGCTGGCTGTTCCTGCTGGCGCTGGGACTGCTGGCCTGCATGACCATGTGCCTGATCCTGGTCTGGAGCAATATCGAGCGCATCGATACCACCTACTTCATCAATATCGCCCAGAACAAGTTGCAGGAACGCAAGGCCCTGCGCGCCAAGCTGGAAGTGGAGCGGGAGCGCCTTCTTTCCCCGTACGAGCTGCGCCGCAAGGCGGAGGAGATCGGCATGAAGGAGCCGAAGCCGGGACAGGTCCGGCGTATGGAAGCGCACTAGCCGGCAAGCATCACAAGCGGGGGACGCATGTTCAAATTCTCATCCGATACCGGAGACAAGAAACGTCGTCCGGGCCGTACCGCATCGCGTACCGTACGCAGCGGTGGGGCCCGGCGTGTTTCTGTTGCGCCCAAGAACAGGGGCCTGAGCTGGGTCGACAGGGTGGACTGGGGCAAGGCCCGCATCGCCGCTGTCGTGGCCATCTTCTGCGTCCTGTGGCTGGGCCTGTGGGGCCGTGCCTGGTATCTGCAGATGATCGAGGGCCCGCGTCTGGCCGACAAGGCCCGCCGCCAGCATATGGCCACGGAGCTGGTCACCGGCAAGCGCGGCATGATCATGGACCGCAACGGGCAGGTGCTGGCCCGCAGCGTGGAGGCCCGTTCCGTCTATGCCCGGCCGCAGGAGATCCAGGATTTCCTGACCATGGCCAACACCCTGGGGCCCATCCTCGGCATCGAACCGCAAAAGCTCTATGACGAGCTTTCCAAGACCAAGCGCCGTTTCGTCTGGGTGCGCCGCAAAGTGGACGATTACACCGCCGAGGCCGTGCGCAAGGCGGGCCTGCCCGGCATCGGTCTTTCCAAGGAATACGACCGCGTCTATCCCTTCAAGCATCTTGCCGGGCAGCTGCTCGGCTTCGTGGGCGTGGACGACAAAGGCCTGGAAGGCCTGGAACGCTCGCTGGACGACCGTCTTGCGGGCACGCCCACCCGCATGGTGGTGCAGCGCGACGCCATGGGCCGCCGCTTTTACCTGCATGAAGAAGGCAAGGACGAGCTCCGCGGCGAGGACTTGATGCTGACGCTGGACGTGCAGCTGCAGTTCATCGCCGAAGAAGCCGTGGCCCGTGCCGCCCGGGACTTCGATGCCCGCTGGAGCGGGGCCCTGGTGGTGGATGTGCCCAGCGGCGACATCCTGGCCTGGGCGCAGTATCCCTTCTTCAATCCCAATACCTACCGGCAGTCCAGCCCCATGATCTACCGCAACCGGCTGGCCTCCGACGCCCTGGAACCCGGTTCCACCTTCAAGCCTTTCGTCATGGCCTCGGCCCTGCAGGAGCGCAAGCTCAACCGCAATACGGCCATCGACTGCGAGAACGGCAAGTGGGAGATCAAGAAGGTGACCATCCGCGACACCTCGCGGCAGGGCGTGTTGCCCGCGCACAAGGTGCTGCGCTATTCCTCCAACATCGGCATGGCCAAGATCGGTCTGGAGCTGGGCTCGCCCATGCTCTACAAGTACCTGCGCGCCCTCGGCTTCGGGGAGAGCACCTGCGTGCCCGTGGCCGACAGCCGGGGCATCCTGCGCCAGCCCCGCTCCTGGAGCGAGGCCGACCTCATGTCCGCCTCCTTCGGGCAGAGCGTGTCCGTCACGGCCCTGCAGATGGCGCAGGGCTACTTGACCCTGCTCAACAATGGTGTCTACAAGCCGCTGCGCCTGCTGCGCGAGCAGGTCAATGTGGAACAGCGTTACGAGCGCATCTTTTCGGAGCGCGTCTGCCGTGAGGTCATGGGCATGATGCGCGACGTGGTGGAAGAAAAGGACGGTACCGGCAAGCGGGCCCGCATCGAAGGGGTGGAAGTGGCCGGCAAGACCGGCACCGCCCAGAAGGCCGACCACAAGGCAGGTTCCTACGGCGCCAAGCGTCTGGCCTCCTTCGTGGGCTTTTTGCCCGCCGACAATCCCCGCTATCTGATCGTGGTGCTGGTGGACGAACCCACCAAGAACCAGTACGGGGGCGTGGTGGCCGCGCCCGTGTTCCGCGAGATCGCCTCGCGCGCCATCACCTACAGCGGCGCCATCGTGCCTGATGCCACCAGTCAGGCGGAAAAGGACGACAAGCCGGACAAGGACAAGGGCCGTCAGCGCGGCCTCAAGCTTTCGCGTCTGGATGTGCCCTTCCTGGCCAAGGAAGACGTCCAGACCAGCCGTCCGCCGTCCATGCAGCAGCCCGGCCATCTGGCCAAGGCCTCCAGCCGGGTCCCCGACGTCAAGGGCAAGACGGTGCGCAACGCCGTGGAACTTTTTGCCCGCGCCGGGATCGTGCCGGAGCTCAAGGGGACCGGCACGCGCGTGGTCAGGCAGAGCCCGCCGCCGGGCACGGCCTGGCCCAAGGAAGGAGAAAACGTCACTTACATTCTGTGGCTCTCGGAGAGGTAACCGTGAATCGCGAATTCGAACAATTGCTCGACAAGGTGCGCCGTGAGGGAGGGGAGATCCGCTCCGACTCGCGTGAGGTCGGCAAGGGGGACATCTTTGTGGCTGTCCCCGGGGTCAATGCTGACGGCGCCCGTTTCATCCCGCCGGCCGTGGAGGCCGGTGCGTCCACCATCGTCTGCCTGCCCGGAGGGGCCGAAGCCGAGGCCGCCCGTGCCGCGGGCTGCACGGTGGTCCATCATGACGATCCCCGCGAGGCCCTGTGGCGTCTGGCCGAGGCCCGCTGGCATACCGGCAGCCTGCCGCTGCGCGTACTGGGCGTCACCGGCACCAACGGCAAGACCACCAGCGCCTATTTGCTGGAGCATCTGTTCACGGCCACCGGACACAAGGTGGGCGTGCTGGGCACGGTGAGCTACCGCTGGCCCGGTCATTGCGAGGCCGCGCCCCTGACCACGCCCGATCCCCTGCGCGTGCACGCCATGCTGGCGGCCATGGCGCAGGCCGGGGTGGACATCGCCGTCATGGAGGTCTCTTCCCACGCCCTGGAACAGCAGCGCGTCTGCGGGGTGCCCTTTGCCGGGGCCTCCTTCAGCAACCTGACCCAGGACCATCTGGATTTCCACCAGGACATGGAAAGCTATTTCCGGGCCAAGTCCCGTCTGTTCCTGGAACTGCCCCGCGCCGACAAGGTCATGGCCATCAACGGCGATGATCCCTGGGGCCGCCGCCTGCTGGAGCTGTGCCCGCGGGCCCTGTCCTTCGGCCTGCAGAAGGCGCTCCCGCAGCAGCGTCATCTGTGGGGCGAGCTGTTGTCCGCCGGTACGGACGGCTGCCATCTGCGCATGCATCTGGACGGCCAGCAGTGGGAACTGCGCTCGCCGCTGGTGGGGGCCTTCAATGCCTCCAACCTGCTCTCCGTGCAGGCCCTGGCCCTGGAGCTGGGCCTGATGCCGGACGACCTGCGCCATCTGGAAGACTTCCACGGTGTGTGCGGCCGTCTGGAACGGGTTCCCAATGCCCGCAAGCTGCACGTCTTCGTGGACTATGCCCACACGCCGGACGCGCTGGTCAACGTCCTGAAGGCCCTGCGCGGCGCCGGTTTCAAGCGCATCGTCACGGTCTTCGGCTGCGGCGGCAACCGTGACCGCACCAAGCGCCCCATCATGGGCGAAGCCGTGGCCCGCTATTCCGACGTGGCCGTGCTGACCTCGGACAATCCCCGTTTCGAGGACCCGGAAGCCATCCTCAAGGATGTGCTGCCCGGCCTGCGCGAAGCCAGGGAAGTCGTCGTGGAAGTGAACCGCCGCAAGGCAACGGCCAAGGCCGTGGAAATGCTCGGTCCCGATGATGCCCTGCTGATCGCCGGCAAGGGCCATGAGGATTATCAGATCATTCAGGGCACCAAACATCACTACAGTGATCAGGAAGTGGTGCGGGAGCTGTTGGGGTGCGCCTAGATCTTGCTGAAATCGTTCGTTGTCTGGGCTGTGCCCGGGATGTGAAGGTGACCGACGGCAGCGTGACGGTCACCTCGGTCGTCACGGACAGCCGCGAGGCCGTGGCCGGCAGCCTGTTCGTCTGCATCGCCGGCGAGCGCGTGGACGGCCATGATTATGCCGCCCGTGCCGTGGAGCAGGGCGCTGTGGCCGTGCTGGCTTCCCGCCCGCTGGAAGGCCTGTCCGTGCCTGTCCTGCTGGTCCAGGATACGGTGCGCGCCCTGGGCGCCGTGGCCGCCCTCTGGCGCGGCAAGTCCTCTGCCCGGGTGGTGGGCATCACCGGCTCCGCGGGCAAGACCACGGTCAAGGAACTGCTGGCCCATGTGCTGTCGCGGCGCGGCAAGACCGCCTGCAATGCCCTCAACCTCAACAATCAGGTGGGCATGCCCCTGTGCATGCTCAAGACCGACGGGGACGAGGACTTCTGGGTCTTCGAGGCCGGTATCAGCCACGAGGGCGACATGGACGAGCTGGGCGCCATCCTCCAGCCCGATCTGGCCCTGATCCTCAACGTGGGCGCCGCCCATACCGAGGGGCTGGGCGAACGCGGCGTGGCCTGGCACAAGTCCCGTCTTCTGGCCCATCTGGCCCCCGAAGGCCAGGCCCTCGTGAGCGCCGACTATGACGACCTCGTCCGCGAGGCGCGGGCCGTGTTCGGCGACGTGCTCTTCTTCACGGCCAGCGGGCGTCCGCTCTCCTATCGTGCGGCCTATGCCGGGTGTAGCGATGGGGTGCACGGGCAGTACCGCCTGTGGCTGGACGGTCGTCCCTGTGACGTTATCGCGCCTTTCCGCGGCGATTACGGTACCGAGAACTGCATCGCCGTGGCGGCCGCCGCCCACATGCTGGGCCTGACCGCCGAGGAGATCGCCGCCGGTTTCGCCGACGCGCAGCTGCCGCCGCAGCGCTTTGCCCGCAGCCGTCGCGGCAACTGGGATATCGTGGACGATACCTACAATGCCAACCCGCTTTCCATGGCCCGCATGCTTGACGTCGCGGCGGAAAGCGCCCAGAAACGGCCTTTCGTGGTGGTGCTGGGCGAGATGCGCGAACTGGGCAGCGTGGCGGACAGGGAGCATGAACGCCTGGGCAGGCATCTGGCCCAGCTGCGTCCTGTGCTGGTCTTCTGGCGCGGCGGCCATGCCGATGCCGTGCGGGACGGCCTGGAGCACGGGCTGTACACGGGCAAGTTCCTGCCCGTGGATTCCGGCGAGGCCTTCGTGCAGGCCCTGCGTGAACATCTTCCCGCCGAGACGGGAGAGCAGGGGGGCCTCATGCTCTTCAAGGGATCGCGCGGCAACCATCTGGAAGAATTGCTTGAAGCTCTGGAGCAGAGCGACTGGCTGCCCGGCAGCCGTACGGAGAGTCTGTAGATGCTGTATAACCTGCTGGTACCGTGGGCGTCCGAATGGACGGCGCTCAATGTTTTCCGGTACATCACCTTCCGTTCCATGGCCGCGCTCATCACGGCCCTGGTGCTCTCCATCCTGCTGGGTCCCCGGTTCATCGCTTGGCTGCGCCGCCTCAAATGCGGCCAGCACATCCTGCATGAAGTGACGGCCCATGCCTGCAAGGAAGGCACGCCCACCATGGGCGGCCTGCTGATGCTCTTCAGCCTCACGGTCAGCCTGCTGCTGTGGGCGGATCTGGGCAATTTCTACATCTGGCAGACCCTGCTGGTGTTCTGGGGCTTTGCGGCCGTGGGCTTCTGGGACGACATGACCAAGCTGCGCCATGCCGAGAACCGCGGCATCAGCGGCCGGGCCAAGCTGGCGGGCCAGCTGGCGGTGGCCGTGGTGGCCATGCTCTTCCTGGTCACGGATCCCGGCTATTCCAGCCAGCTGAGCATCCCCTTCGTCAAGGACTGGGCTCCTGACCTTGGTCCCCTGTATCTGCCGTTCGGGGTCTTCGTCATGGTGGCCTCGTCCAATGCCGTCAACCTGACCGACGGTCTGGACGGTCTGGCCATCGGGCCCTGCATCGTGGCCGGTATCGTTTTCGCCATCTTCATCTATGTGACGGGCCATGCCCGCTTCGCCAATTATCTGCTGCTGCCCTATACGCCGGGCGTCGGTGAGGTCACGGTGTTCTGTGCGGCTCTGGTAGGCGCGGGGCTGGGCTTTTTGTGGTTCAACGCCTATCCGGCCCAGGTCTTCATGGGCGATGTGGGCTCGCTGGCCCTGGGCGGCGTGCTCGGCTATCTGGCCCTGCTCTGCAAGCAGGAACTCATCCTGGCCGTGGTGGGCGGTCTGTTCGTGGCCGAGACCCTGTCGGTCATCATGCAGGTGAGCTACTTCCGCTGGACAGGCGGCAAACGCCTGTTCCGCATGGCGCCCCTGCATCATCACTTTGAACTGAAGGGCATCCCGGAATCGAAGATCATCATCCGGTTCTGGATCACGTCCGCACTGCTGGGGCTGGTGGCCCTGTCGGTACTGAAACTGCGCTGATGGCGAGGGCTCCGGCTGCATGAGGCCGGGGCCCGCTCGCCGTTTTTTATCCTGTCCGCCGTGCCTGCCGGTGCAGTGCGCGGCAATATCTTATCCGCGAGGAATGTGACATGGCTCAGAATGAAGATCGTGGCCGGTGCATCAAGGCCGGTGAACTGGCTGTAGTGGTGGGCGCCGGGCGTTCCGGCAAGGCAGCGGCCCGTCTTCTGTTGCGGCAGGGCGCCCGGGTGCGCCTGCTGGAGAGCAATCCCCAGGCTCTGGACGAAGCGCAGGCCGCGGCCCTGCGCGCGGAAGGCATCGAACTGGTGCTGGGGGAACAGGGGCCGGAGCTCTTTGCCGGTGCGAAGATGGTGGTGCCCAGCCCCGGCCTGCCCGTGGTGCGCCTGCGCGAGATGATGGGCCCCCATGCCGATGCGGAAGGTACCGAGATCCTGGCCGAGATGGAGCTGGCCTGGCGCGCCCTTGACGGCGAGCCCGTGCTGGCGGTGACCGGCACCAGCGGCAAGACCACCACGGTCAGTCTGGCGGCGGCCATGCTGCGGGAGCAGGGCCTGCGTGTTTTTCTGGGCGGCAATATCGGCACGCCCCTTTCGGAATATCTGCTTTCCGGCGAAAAGGCCGACGTGCTGGTGCTGGAGACCTCGAGCTTCCAGCTCCAGTGCTGTTCCACCTTCCATCCCCGGGTGGCCGTGGTGCTGAACATCTCGCCCAACCATCTGGATTACCACAAGGACATGGAAGAATACATCGAGGCCAAGTTCCGTCTGTTCCGCTGCCAGACGGAAGAGGACCTGGCGGTTTTGGAGCCCGGGCTGGAAGAGACCGCCGCCCGCTTCGGCCTCAGGGCCCGCAAGGTGTGGATCCGGCCCGAAGGCCGCTTCCCGGACTGCCCCCTGTTCGGACAGCACAACCAGTTCAATGCCGAAGCCGCCTGGCAGGCCTGCCGTCCCTTCGGCGTGACGCTGGAGAATGCCGCCCGCGCGGTGGCTGCCTTCAAGCCCCTGCCCAACCGGCTGGAATCCGTGGCCCGCGTGCACGGCGTGCTTTATGTGAACGACTCCAAATGCACCACGGTGGCCGCTCTGGAAGTGGCGCTGGAAGCCATGGACCATCCCGTGCACCTGCTGTGCGGCGGCAAGTTCAAGGGCGGGGATCTGGACGGCATGAAGGATCTGTTGCGCCGCAAGGCCAAGAGCGTGAACCTGTACGGGGCCAGCCGCGAGATCTTCGAGGCTGCCTGGCAGGGCGTGGTGCCCCTGTGCTGGCACGAGCGCATGGAAGACGCTGTCCTGGCCCTGCAGGACAAGGTGGAGGAGGGCGATGTGGTCCTGCTGGCTCCGGCAACTTCCAGTTTTGACCAGTACCGCAATTATGTGGAACGCGGCAACGACTTCAAGCGCATTGTGGGAAGCCTGGCATGAAGAACATGTTCCTGAGCAGGAAGGAAAAGAAAAAGGAAGAAGCCGCTCCCCAGGGCGGAGGCATCTCGCGCGCTTTGGGCAAGGTGAGTTTTGAGGGCTTCGACTGGTGGCTGTTCACCCTGATGCTTATCATCCTGGCCATCGGCCTCATCATGGTGCTGTCTGCCAGCGGCATCGTGGCCGAGCAGGTCAACGGTGACAAATACTACTTTTTCAAGCGCCAGCTGATCTTTGCCTGCGGCGGGGGCCTCGTGCTCTGGGGCGCGGCCCTCATGCCCCGCAGCTGGCTCTACAAATTGCAGTATCCGGCCATCTTCCTCTCCCTGTTCCTGCTCCTGCTGACCCTGTCGCCCCTGACGCCGTCCATCAACGGCGCCAAGCGCTGGATCCCTCTGGGGCCCGTGAACCTGCAGCCCATGGAGTTCGTCAAGATCTCCCTGGCCCTGTACCTGGCCTATTTCATGAGTTCCAAGCAGGCACTGGTCAAGACCTTCAGCCGGGGCGTCATCCCGCCCTTTGCCGTGACGGGCCTGTTCTGCGGCCTGCTGCTGTTGCAGCCCGACTTCGGCAGCGCCGTGGTGGTGGCCAGCATCTTGTTCTTCATGTGTCTGGCCGGGGGCACGCGTTTCATCTATCTGTTCTTCGCCATGATCCTGGCCTGCGCCGGCGCCATGGCCCTGGCCATCCTCGAGCCTTACCGCCTGCGCCGCCTGCTGGCCTTTCTGGATCCGTTCGCCGATCCCACCGACACGGGCTATCACCTGGTGCAGTCCCTGCTGGCCATCGGCTCGGGCGGCTTTTTCGGCGTGGGCGTGGGCGCCAGCCGACAGAAGATGTTCTATCTGCCCGAAGCCCACAACGACTTCATCATGGCCGTGCTGGCCGAGGAGCTGGGCTTTGTGGGCATCACCGTGGTCATGCTGCTGTTCGGCCTGCTGTTCTGGCGCTGTTACCGCATCATCATGCGCCAGACCGAACTGCGCGACCGGCTGACGGCCTTTGGCCTGACGGTCATCCTGGCCATGGGTGCCGTCATGAATCTGGCCGTGGTCATGGGGGTGGCGCCGCCCAAGGGCGTGCCCATGCCCCTGATGAGCTACGGCGGCAGTAATCTTATGGCCACCATGCTCTGCGTGGGCCTGCTCATGAATTTTTCTCGCACGGCCACGGGCAAGGAGGGGAGCATATGGAAAGAGTCCTCTTAACCACCGGCGGTACCGGCGGGCACATCTTCCCGGCGCTGGCCGTGGCGGAAGCCCTGCGTCAGCGCCATCCCGGTGTGGAACTGCTGTTCGTGGGCTCGCAATACGGCCCGGAACAGCGTCTGGCCCGGGCGGCGGGCATCGACTTCATCGGCTTGCCGGTGCGCGGCTTTTTGGGGCGTGGCCTGCGGGCCTTTGCCGCTGCGGGGCGCATGGCCTGTGCCGTCTGTCGGGCCCGGGGCATCATCCGGCGCTTCCGGCCCCAGGTAGTGGCCGGTTTTGGCGGTTATGCCGCCTTCGCGCCCATGCTGGCGGCCCGTCTGGCCGGTGTGCCCACGGTGCTGCATGAGCAGAACGCCATCGCCGGCATGAGCAACCGGATTTTGGGACGCCTTGCCCGGCGCATCTGCCTGTCCCTGCCGGGGACCGAGGGCTTCGACGCTTCCCGGACGGTACTGACGGGCAACCCCGTGCGCGCCGCCGTGGTGGCGCTGGCCGGACGGCAGCATGATTTTTCCGGCAAGCGCCTGCTGGTCATGGGGGGGTCCCTGGGGGCCCATGCCCTGAACGTGCATGTGTGCCGCCATCTCGACGCCCTGCGGGCCGCGGGCATCGAAGTGCGCCACCAGACCGGTGTGCGTGACGAGGCCGTGACCCGCGAGGCCTATGCGGCGGCGGGCTATGACCCGGCCTGTGTGAGTGCCTTCATCGACGACATGGCCTCGGCCTATGCCTGGGCGGATCTGGTGCTTTGCCGCGCCGGGGCCACCACCGTGGCCGAGCTTTGCGCCGCGGGCCTGCCCTCGGTGCTGGTGCCGTTCCCCTATGCGGTGCATGACCATCAGACGCGCAACGCCCAGGCCCTGGTGGCCGAAGGCGCGGCCCTGATGCTGCCCGAGGCCCGCATGGAGAGCGACGGCCTCATGGCGCAGGTCACGGACCTGCTGCAGGATACCGGCAGGCTGCGCACCATGGCCGCTGCGGCTTCCGGCTGTGCCCGCGTCCGTGCGGCGGAGCTGGTGGCCGCGGAACTGGAGACCGTGTGCGCACGGTAAGTTCACGATAACATCTTCTTCCGGATAGAGAGAGACATATGGACAGCAAGATTCGGCAGATTCACATGGTGGGCATCGGCGGCGCCGGCATGAGCGGCATCGCGGAAGTCCTGCTCAACCTGGGCTATGACATCTCGGGCTCGGACATGAGCGATTCGGCCGTGGTCAAACATCTGCGCAGTCTTGGGGCCCGCATCGCCGTGGGCCATGCGGCCGAGAACGTGGGCAACGTGCAGGTGCTGGTCAAGTCCACGGCCATTGCCGAGGACAACCCCGAAGTGGTGGAAGCGCGCCGCCGCAACATCGCCATCATCCCCCGTGCCGAGATGCTGGCCGAACTGATGCGCCTGCGCCAGGGCGTGGCCATTGCCGGTACCCACGGCAAGACCACCACCACGTCCCTGACGGCCTCCATCTTCGACACGGCCGGTCTGGACCCCACGGTCATCATCGGGGGGCGCCTCAATGTCTACGGCACCAATGCCCATCTGGGCAGCGGCCACTACCTCATCGCCGAAGCCGACGAATCCGACGGCTCCTTCCTCTGTCTGTTCCCCATCATCAACGTGGTCACCAACGTGGACGAAGACCATCTGGACCACTACGGGACCCGGCAGGCCATTGACGACGCCTTTGTCCAGTTCATGAACAAGGTTCCGTTCTACGGCCTCAACGTGGTCTGCGGCGATGATCCCGGCGTGCGGGCCCTGCTGCCGCGCGTCAAGCGCCCGGTGCTGACCTACGGCTTTGCCGCCGACAACCAGCTGCGCGCCGTGTTGCTGGAATCGGGCATGACCAGCCGTTTCGAGGTCTGGCGCGATGACCGGAAGCTGGGCGAAGTGAGCCTGCCCCATCCCGGCCGCCACAATATCCTCAATGCCCTGGCCGCCATCGGTGCCGCCACGGCTGCCGACATCCCCTTCGAACGCTGTGTGGAAGGTCTGGCTACCTTCCGAGGCGTGGGGCGCCGCTTTGAATTCAAGGGCGAACGCAATGGGGTGACCGTCATCGACGACTACGGCCATCATCCGGCCGAGATCGCGGCCACGCTGGCCACGGCCCGCCAGGTCTTCCCTGACCGCCGTCTGGTGGTGGCCTTCCAGCCGCACCGCTTCAGTCGTACCCAGGCCCATTTCGGCGAGTTCTGCAAGGTCTTCGACGTGGTGGACCAGCTGGTGCTGACCGAGATCTACGCCGCTTCCGAAAAGCCCATCCCCGGTGTTTCCGGCGAGAGCCTGGCCCAGGGCATGCGTCAGGTCTCCGAGACCCCGGTCACTTATTTCCAAACCATCGACGCCATGGTCAAGGGCCTGGACGATATCCTGCAGCCCGGTGACGTGCTGCTGACTCTGGGGGCCGGCACCATCACCCGTGTGGGGCCCGCCTGGCTGGAGGGCGGCAAGGATGCGTGAGATCCTGTCTCCTTCGCTGGCAGAGCGGACATCACTGCATCTCGGGGGCCGGGCCATCGCGGAACTGGTGCTTGAGCGTGCCGAGGATTATCCGCTGCTGGCAGAACGTTTGCAGCAGCTGGGCGGGAGCCCGTTCATCATTGGCGCGGGCACGAATTTGCTTGCCCGCGATGGTGAATTACCAGTCGTGCTGCTTCGTTCTGCAATCAAGGAAGACCCCGAGATCGTCTGGGAATCTGAAGCGCGGGCCCACGTGCGGGTAGGGGCGGGCGTGCCCCTGCCGCGCCTGCTTGGTTTCTGTGCCCGGCGGGGTTTAGGCGGTCTTGAGGGCCTTGTCGGCATCCCCGGGAGCGTCGGGGGGGCCGTGGCCATGAACGCAGGCTCCTACGGTTGCGAGACCTGCAGGAATCTCTTGGAAATCAAGGCCGTTGTCGATGGTCGCCCGCGGGTCTTCCCGGCAGCGGAACTGCAGTATGGTTACAGAACCCTGCTGGTGGACGGCAAAAAAAACGGTTTTCTTGTGCTCGAAGCCACATTTGACTTGACCAAGACTGACAGGGATGGCATTTCTAAACTCATGCATCGCAATATTTGCGAGAAAAAGTCTAAACAACCTGTGACAGCGTGGAGTGCGGGCTGCGTATTCAAAAATCCGGCCCCGGACAAACCAGCCGGCATCCTTCTGGATAGGGCCGGCTTTCGCGGCAGGCGGCTTGGCGGGATGGCTTTTTCGACCATGCATGCCAATTTTTTGATAAATGAAGGGAATGGCAGCGCGAGTGCCGCGTTCGAACTTATCGAAAGTGCGCGGCAGGGAGTGCTGGAGCAGTTCGGCATCACGCTGGAAACGGAAGTCAGGATCGTGCCGTGACCTTTTCGCTGAAAAAAAACCGGCGCAATACGCGCTCCTACAGCGGTAGTTCGACACCTGCTCCCAGTCGCAGCACCGCTTCCCGCCCCAATACCCGCAACCGGGCCAAGCCGGCGAGGGAAAAACGTCAGTTCTCCCTTTGGAGCAAGCTGCAGGGCGGGCGTGTGCAGCGTTTTTTTTGCGTCCTGTTCCTGCTGGCAGGGCTGGTAGCGGCTGTGACGGGCCTGTGTGCCGGGTCCATCTGGCTGTACGGCAAGGCCACGACCAGTGACTTCTTCGCCACGCGGCATATCGACGTGGCCGGGAATGTCAGATTGTCGCGGGAGATGGTCCTGCAGTATGGCGGTCTGAAGGAAGGGGAGAACTCCCTGGCGGTCAGCATCGCGGAAGTGGAGCGCAAGCTGCGTGCCACGCCCTGGGTGGAAGAGGTCTCGGTCAAACGTCTGTTGCCGGACCGCTTCGTCATCAAGATCAAGGAGCGTATGCCCACCTTCTGGGTCCACAAGGACGGGGTGCTGTATTACGCCAATGAATCCGGCGAGGCCATCGCGCCTGTGGAGAGCCGCAACTTCCTCTCGCGGCCGACCCTGTCCGTGGAAGCGGGGGCCGAGGATGACGTGGCCTACCTACCGCGATTCATGAAGGATCTGCATGCGGGCAGCCTGCCGGTGGAGGCGGGGGCCATTGCGTCGATCACGGTGAGCCCCGCAC
Organism: Desulfovibrio sp. SGI.102; assembly: GCF_050314315.1. Classification (NCBI taxonomy): domain Bacteria; kingdom Pseudomonadati; phylum Thermodesulfobacteriota; class Desulfovibrionia; order Desulfovibrionales; family Desulfovibrionaceae; genus Desulfovibrio; species Desulfovibrio sp. SGI.102. Next base: position 17,367 of record NZ_JBNPNC010000038.1, read on the forward strand.
GGGGTATCGAGATATATCTGGGAGACCGCGAGATGCGGCTTTCCATCGCAACGGATGACTGGGCCGGGAATCTTGCCCGGATCGGCCTGACGCTGGGGGATCTGGCACGCAGGCACGAGCTGAAGAACGTGCGTGAGGTGCGTTCGGTCAACGGCAGTGTCTGGGTGACGCTCAGTCAGCCCATGCGCGGATGATGTTTGGTGAGGAGTAACTATGGCGGATCTCATTGTAGGCCTGGATATCGGCACTACCAAAGTGTGTGCGGTCGTAGGGGAAATGGCGGAAAACGGCCTGGTGGATGTCGTTGGAATCGGCACCCGTCCCTCTCACGGCATGCGCAAGGGCGTGGTGGTGAATATTGAGCAGACCGTGCAGTCCATCCGGGGCGCCATCGAGGACGCCGAGCTCATGGCCGGCTGTGAGATCAATTCGGTCTATGTGGGGATCGCCGGCGGGCATATCGCCGGGATCAACAGCCATGGCGTCATCGCCGTCAAGGGCGGCGAAGTGGGCCAGCGCGATGTGGAACGCGCGCTCGATGCGGCCCGTGCCGTGGCCATCCCTGCGGACCGTGAAGTCATCCACATCCTGCCGCAGGAATATATCGTGGACAACCAGCGCGGCATCGCCGATCCGCTGGGCATGGCGGGCGTGCGTCTGGAGGTCAAGGTGCACATCGTGACCGGGGCCGTGACCTCGGCCCAGAACATCGTGCGCTCCTGCCACCGCAGCGAACTGGAAGTCTCGGACATCGCGCTGGAGTCCCTGGCATCGGCCAAAGCCGTGCTGACGGAAGAAGAGCGCGAGCTGGGCGTCGCGCTGGTGGACATCGGCGGCGGCACCACGGACATCGCCATTTTCGCCAACGATTCCATCAAGCACACCCATGTGCTGGCGCTGGGCGGCCAGAACCTGACCAACGATATCGCCTTTGGCCTGCGCACCCCCATTGCGGCGGCCGAGCGTATCAAACTCAAGTATGGCTGCGCCCTGACCGACATGGTGCGGCATGACGAATTCATCGAAGTCCCCACCGTGGGCGGCCGTGATCCCAGCCGCATCTCCCGCCAGATCCTGGCGGAGATCTGCGAGCCGCGCATGGAAGAGATCCTGTGTCTGGTGAACAGGACGCTGGAAAACTCCGGTTACAAGAACTTCCTGGGCGCAGGTGTGGTGCTGACCGGCGGCACGGCCCTTATCGAGGGCTGTCAGGAGCTGGGCACGCAGATCTTCAACCTGCCCACGCGTATCGGCTACCCCCGCAATGTGGGCGGCCTCAAGGACGTGGTGAACAGCCCCAAGTTCTCCACGGCTGTGGGTCTGCTGCGTTACGGTGCGGAAAAGGAAGTTTCCGGCCAGAAAAAGTTTACTCCCACGCACAGCGACAGCGGCGTTTTCGAAGGCCTGCTGGCGCGCATGAAGAAGTGGTTTTCCGACATTTCCTAAAAAAACAAAGCGGGCAAGCTTTTAGAGTATTTGAGGAGAGGGAACTATGTCACAATCCATTGTTGATGATATCGACATCACGCTGGGCAATAATGCCAAGCTTAAGGTCATCGGTGTAGGCGGTGGCGGCGGCAACGCCGTGCAGAACATGATCACTTCCGGTCTGCAGGGGGTGCAGTTCATCTGCGCCAATACCGATATGCAGGCCCTGAGCCGCAACAACGCCCCGGTCAAGATCCAGCTGGGCGAAAAGCTCACCAAGGGCCTGGGGGCCGGTGCCAACCCCGCCGTGGGCCGTGAGGCCGCCCTGGAAAGCGTCAATGCCATCCGGGAAGCCATCGGCGATGCCGACATGGTCTTCGTGACCGCCGGCATGGGCGGTGGTACGGGGACGGGGGCCGCGCCCGTCGTGGCCCAGACCGCCAAGGAGATGGGCGCTCTGACCGTGGGTGTCGTCACCAAACCTTTCTCTTTTGAAGGGGCCCGCCGCCGTCGCTTTGCCGAAGAAGGTCTGGAAGAGTTCAAGCAGCATGTGGACTGCCTGATCACCATCCCCAACGACCGTCTGCTGGCCTTCGCTCCCAAGAAGACTCCCTTCTCTGCCATGCTGCAGAAAGCCAACGACGTGCTCTTCTATGCCGTCAAGGGTATTTCCGACGTCATCCTGGCCGATGGTATGATCAACCTCGACTTCGCCGACGTGCGCACCACCATGTCCGAATCCGGCATGGCCCTGATGGGCACCGGTGTGGCCGCCGGTGAGAACCGCGCCCGCGAGGCCGCCCAGCGCGCCATCAACAGCCCGCTGCTGGAAGACGTGTCGCTGGAAAGCGCCAAGGCCGTGCTGTACAACATCACGGCGTCCATGGACATCTCCACCGACGAGATCGCCGAGATCGGCGACATCATCGCCGATGCCACGCCCGAAGATACCAACATCATCTTTGGTGTGGTCTATGACGAGAACATCGGCGACGAACTGCGCCTGACCGTCATCGCTACGGGTATCGATCCCAGCGCCACGGTGGTGCAGCCCGTGGCCGAGCCCGTGAAAAGCTCCAGCGTGACCAAATTCCCCGGCTCGCAGGCTGCCCAGGCTGCCCGCCCCATGGAAGCGCCGCAGGCTCCTGCCTATGAGCAGCCCCGTCCGCGTCCCGTGCGCCAGCGTGGAGACTGGATCCCCCAGAACTCCTATCCGCAGGGGGGATACGGTCCCTATTCCGCCCAGGACCAGTTCGAGAAACCGACCTATCTGCGCACCGGCGCCACGCTGGGCCAGCAGCCCATGCCCCGGCGCCAGCACAACCCCGGTCATGAGGACTTCACCTACAGTGAAGAAGACTTCGAGATTCCTACGTTCATCCGCACTCAGGCCGACTAGGCCGTGCGGCAGGCCGCTGAGGCATGAACGCATGAGATTTCAGGGCTCACCTCTTCGGCCCTGAAATGCCCGCCGGGAGGCCCATGGGGGGCCTCCCCTTTGTACCGTTCCGGTGCACAAAAACGCCCGCAAGTTCGTCTTGCGGGCGTTTTTCGTTTTGCGTGCCAGTCTATGCATTACCGGCGGCACGATACCAGGCAGATGATCGACAAAAATGACGGAGCAGGGCGAAGCCGGTGCGGCCTCAGCGGTATTGCCACCAGCGCCAGAGCATCCACAGGGCAAGGCCTGCCAGGGTCGCGGACAGGATCAGGAGATTCTTGCCCGGTGAGCGAATCCAGCCCGCAAGATAGACGCGACCACCAAAAAAATGGCCAGCAGTGCGAGGATGATGGCAAGGCTCATGTCGTTTCGGCCGTGATCGCTGAAAAAGATCGGTCACAGCAGCGAGCCGCTGTCCAGATCGGGGGAGCTGGGCTTGATGTCCAGCAGGGGCGTGCCGTCCAGCATATCCACATGCGAGACGTGGAGGATGTTCCCGTCCCGGCGCAGCAGCGGTACCAGACTCATGCCGATGCCGCTTGGACGGCAGGGAGCACGGGTAGTGAAGACGCCGCGCTCCTGCGTCTGCCCGTGCGGGATGACCTGCAGGCGCGGAGCCTCCGCCCTGTGGAAGGCGAAGATCAGCCAGATGCGGGCAAAGCGCTCCAGGCCTTCAAGCCCGGCCATGAATTCGGGAAAGATCTCCACCCGGCCGGTGTAGTCTGCGGCGTGGATGGGTTGACGGGGCGTTTGGGCCGGATCGGTATGGGGGGTGTGGATGATGCCGATGGGGCGGCAGGTGAACAGGGGCAGCGACATGGACTCCTCCTGTGAGCGTTTTCCCGGGGAATGTCACAAGGCACGGCTGGCGGTCGATGGACAGTCGTACTGTCCTGGATGCCTTTGCATGGAACCTGTGAATGCGAACTGGCAGGGCGATACCGCCCCCAAATCCGTATTTCCACTAGCGCTAGCCGCGTGCTGGCGGAAAGGGGGCTGGAGCCACGCTATCCCTTCGGCCATGCGGGCGTGTCGTCTGCCTCCTGCGGGCGCAGCTGCGGCGCGTGGATGGCCAGCCAGACACAGGGCTTGCTGGTCTCCAGTACACGATGGCGCACATGCTTAGGCAATAGCAGACACTGGCCGCGTTCCAGGGATACTTCACGGCCATCGTCAAAGCCCAGTCGAGCGGCGCCTTCCAGCAGCAGGACCCATTCGTCTTTTTTCTGATCGTACCACTGGCCTTCCGGTGTCACATGGCCCCAGGAAACGATGCGCTCCACCAGCAGCCCGCTGTCTGAGGTGAGCAGAGCCGTGAAATGTTCCGGCATGCCGGGAAGATGGATGGCCTCCGGCAGCGTGAGCAAAGAATCCATGATGCCTCCGCAAGATACGATGACAGGCGGCAGGCCGTTCGGCCAGCCCGGCAAAAGGATACCCCGAAGGGGACATGACGGAAAGGCCGTCCTCTTGCGGCCCGGGAGCGGGCAGGAGGCCTTCGAAGGGGCAGGAACGGGACAGGGATGCTGCTCCGTTCCTGTTTTTGGCAAAAGCCCCAAAGGGACCTACTCCAGGCCCATTTTCTTCATGCCGGAATTGAACAGGGATTCCATGCTGTTGCCGAAATCCGACAGGCCCTTCTCGATGTCATCCATGGTATTGGAGCGGCGGGCCGGCTTTTCTGCCAGCGAGGGGTCGAGGGTCTCCAGATCGTGGATGCGCTTGCGCAGCTGGTCGATCTCGAACCAGGCCAGGTTCTCCATAGCGCTTTGGCTGTTGGGATAGTTCTCGGCCACAGGACGCATGCTGGCCTTGTACGCCAGCCAGCTGTGCTGGCTCCCTTCCAGGGCTTCCAGGCAGGCGGCACTGCGTTTTTCCGCTTCGGGGCCGGAGAATTTTTTGCAGATGCCCTGCATGGCCTTATAACGGGTATCCAGCTTTTTCTGCCAGTAATCACGCTCCATATCCAGGCACTGTTTCTGATCCGAGCTCTTGGGATTTTTTTTGATGCAGGCTTCGAACCCCGGAGCGTGTTCGGCTGCCATGGCGGGAGCGGCCAGCAGCAGGGCGGCCAGCAGAGCGGGCAAAAAGCGTTTCGTGGACATAGGATCTCCTTGTGTCATGTACTGCCAGCATACGGTATGCGGTGGTTCCTGTCAGCAGGTCTACCAGCCGGTACGCCGTCGACCGTGGACCAGCAGGCCGATGCCCAGCAGCAGGGTCAGGGCCTCGGCTAGGGGGATGGCCCAGAAGATATGCTCGTCTTCCAGCCAGAGGGCGAACAGGCTCAGGAACAGGGCGGGAAAGACCAGACTGCGGCTCAGCGCCATGCCCACAGCCTGCAGGGAGCGGTTGAGCCCGGTCAGGTAACAGGCGATGCCCATGTTCAGGCCGCTGAAGAAAAAGCTCCAGCGGAAGTCGGCGATGAAGTCACAGGCCAGGCTGCCCACAGCAGCGTTGTCGGGCAGGAAAAGGCGGGCAAGCTCCTGCGGGTAGAGGCTGAAGACAAGGAACATGATCACGCCCAGTGCCAGCAGGCTCAGCAGGGCGACGTGCAGGAATCTGTGCGTCCGCTGGCGCAACCCGGCAGCATGGTTGGCACTGACCAGGGGCGACAGGGTGTCGCTGAGGCCGTAAGCCAGGGTCAGGCCGAACCACGAACCGTAGCTGACCACGGTGAAGGCGGCCACGCCGGAGGAGCCGAAGCGGGCCATCATCAGATGATTGATGAGCAGGATGATGCTGCCCACGGAGATCTCGTTGATGCTCTCCGCACTGCCGTTGAGGCTGGCCCGCAGTATCTCCCGCCAGCCGCAGCCCTTCAGGGGCAGACGCAGCAGGGCTCGGCGGGAAAGGAAGTGGACCAGGAACAGGAGCAGGGTGCAGCTGAAGCCCAGGCCCGTGGCCAGGGCCGCCCCCTGCACGCCCCAGCCGAAGCGGGCGATGAACAGGTAGTCCAGGAAGATATTGACGGCAGCGCTCAGGATGAGCCCCAGAGAGGCCAGGGTGGGATGCTGGTCCACCCGGGCGAACTGCGAAAGGGCGTAGGAGGCGGGCAGCACAGGGCTGAAAAGCAGGATGGTGGTCAGATACTGGTACGCGGGCCGCATCACATCACCGTCCGCCCCCAGCAAGGCCAGCAGCAGCGGCCGGAACAGCAGCGAGAGCAGGGCCAGTACCAGACCGGCCAGCAGGATGAGCAGCATGGTGCGGCCAAAGACCGCCGAAGCGGCCCGCAGATCGCCGCGCCCCACGTGGTGGGCACTGCGGACCGTGCCGCCCACGGAAAGCATGACGCCCATGCCGAAAAAAATGCTGAAGACAGGGCTGACGATATTGACGGCTGCCAGAGCCTGGGCCCCGACATAGCGACCGATGAAAATGGTATCCACCAGACCGGCGGACGAAAGCAGGAGGAAGGCCGCGGACCAGGGCAGGCCATAGCGGAAAAAGGTCTGGGCCACGGGGCGGTCCAGCATGCTGGCACGATTTTGGGACATGGGAACCTCGGGATGGCTGCACAGGGCAGGTCCGGGACTTGTACCATGCGGCCAAGAAAAGCGTCAACGCGCTGCGCGGAAGCAGGAAAAAGCGGCGGGATCCGGGAAAGGGGCTTGACATGGCCGCCGCAAGGATTATGCTCAATTGTGCAAAACGTCCGCAAGCCTGCCATCCTTTCCGGATGCGTGCCCGTTTTGCCAGATATTGGAGAAATCATGCCGCGTCCCAGACAGTGCCGCTATGTGGCCACCACTCCCAGTGTCACCTACTTCAAGCCGCGGGGCATCCCCATGACGGCCCTGGAGGAAGTCTGCCTGGGCGTGGAAGAACTCGAAGCCCTGCGTCTGGCGGATCTGGAAGGCCTGACCGGTTCCGAGGCCGCCTGCCGCATGCGTGTGTCCCGTCATACGTTCGGCCGTACTCTGGCTGCTGCCCGGCGCACGGTGGCGCTGGCCCTGGTCACGGGCCGGGCCCTGCGCATCGAGGGCGGTCATTATGCCCTGGCCGAACCGGATCAGCGGACTGCGGACGCAAAGGAGAATACCATGCAGAAGATTGCCATTTCCAGTGAAGGCCCCACCCTTGACGATCTCGTCGATCCCCGTTTCGGTCGCGCGGGCGGTTTCGTGGTGGTGGATCTGCCGGACATGAGCGTGAGCTATATCGACAACGGCGCTTCCCAGACCATGAGCATGGGCGCCGGCATCGAGACCGCCGAACGTGTGGCCAACGCAGGCGTGCAGGTGGTGCTGAGCGGCTATGTGGGCCCCAAGGCTTTCGACGCCCTGAAAGCTGCGGGCATCAAGGTCTGCCAGGATGTGAGCGGTACCGTCCGGGAAGCGGTGGAACGTTTCCAGAAGGGCGAATTCCCCTTTGCTGACGCGCCCAACAAGTAGAGGACCCGTATGCGTATCGCCATTGCCAGCGGCAAGGGCGGGGCAGGCAAGACCAGCGTGGCGGCCTCCCTGGCCAGCGTCTGGGACAGCCCCCTGGTGGCCGTGGACACGGACGTGGAAGCGCCCAACCTCCACCTCTTCCTGCCGCCGCAGGTGGAGGGGAGCAGCAAGGCCTGGCTGGAAGTTCCTTCCCTCGATCTGGCCGCGTGCAGCAAGTGCGGCAAATGCCGCGAGATCTGCAGCTTCAAGGCCATCGCCTCCTTTGCCGGCAATATCAGCATCTTTCCCGACATGTGCCACGGCTGCGGCGGCTGTTTCGCCGTCTGTGCGGACAAGGCCCTCAAGCCCGTGGGCCGGGAGCTGGGCGAACTGGAACACGGCGCGGTGCTGGACGGTACTGTCCGCTTCCTCATGGGGCGTACCCGTATCGGCGAATCCATGACGCCGCCCCTGCTGCGCCAGCTGCGGGCCCGTCTGGACGCCATGCTGGCTGAGATCCCGGCCGATGCCATTCTCGATGCGCCTCCCGGGGTCAGCTGTCCGGCGGTCACGGTCACCCGTGATGTGGATCTGATCCTGCTGGTGGCCGACCCCACGCCCTTCGGTTTCCATGATTTCAGATTGGCGCATCAGGCCTTCCTGCCCCTGAACAAGGCCATGGCCGTGGTCATCAACCGGGCCGGGGCCGAGGGTAATGCCGATGGTGACGCCGCGGTGCGTGACTACTGTCGCAAACACGGTCTGCCCCTGCTGGCGGAGCTGCCTTTTGAACGGGCCGCCGCCGAGCAATATGCCAATGGCCGTCTGCTGGCCGCGCTGTCCCCGGAATGGAAACAGCGTTTCGAACACTTGCGCGATGCCCTGCGCCGTCTGGGCGGGGAGGTGTGCCATGCGTGAGATCGTCGTCATCAGCGGCAAGGGCGGGACGGGCAAAACCACGGTTTGCGCCTCCTTTGCCCATCTGGCCGAAAGCAAGGTCATCTGTGACCTGGACGTGGATGCGCCCGACCTGCACATCCTGCTGCAGCCGGAGGTCAAGGAACGCACGCCGTTCATCTCGGGACACAGCGCCCGGATCCGTCAGGATGACTGCATCCGTTGCGGCCAGTGTGCCGATCTGTGCCGTTTCGAAGCGGTACGTCCTCATGACGGGGGCTTCCTTATCGATGACCATTGCGAAGGCTGCGGCGTCTGCGTGAAGCTCTGTCCGCAGCAGGCCATCGATTTTCCCGACAATCACTGTGGTGACTGGTACGTGAGCGACAGCCGCTTCGGGCTGATGGTCCATGCCCAGCTCTTTCCCGGGCAGGAGAACTCCGGACGTCTGGTGAGCCTGCTCAAGGCCCAGGCCAGGGAGCGTGCCAGAGCGCTGGGGCTGGAGACCATCCTGTGCGACGGTTCGCCGGGCGTGGGCTGTCCCGTCATCAGTTCCCTGTCGGGGGCCAGTCTGGCCGTGGGCGTCGTGGAGCCCACGCCGTCAGGTCGCCACGATTTCAGCCGCGTGGCCGATTTGTGCCGGCATTTCCGCATCCCGCTGGCCATCATCATCAACAAGGCTGATCTCAATGGGAACGAGGCCGATGCCATCGCCGCGGAATGCGCCGAACACGGCCATACCCTGCTGGGGCGCCTGCCCTTCGATCCGGTGGTGACCCGGGCCATGGTGCAGCGTCGCGCCCTGACAGAATTCGACAATCCTCTTGGCAACAGCCTGAAGGACATGTGGTCGGCCCTTCAGGATATGCGCACCGGCCGCTAGGCCGCGCACCTTCGACCAGAAATGGAGCGTTTATCATGAGCTTTCTTCTTGCCGTGCCTTCCTGCATGCCTGGCGGTCTCGATGCCCAGATGGGCATGCACTTCGGCCATTGCGACATCTACACCATCGTGGAAATCGAAGACAACGCCATCAAGGCCGTGGGCACGCTGGAAAACGTGCCTCACCAGCAGGGCGGCTGCATGGCTCCCGTGCAGCACCTGGCCAGCCACGGCGTGAAAGCCCTGCTGGCCGGCGGCATGGGCATGCGTCCGCTGATGGGCTTCCAGCAGGTGGGCGTCAACGTCTTCTTCGCCGGTCAGTACCCCACCGTGGGCGCTGCCGTGCAGGCCTTCCTGGAAGGCAAGCTGCCTCCCTTCACCATGGACTTCACCTGCGGTGGCGGCGGCCATCACTAGGCCGTGGGGTCCGCTATGGATATCCTGATCGTTACCTCGCGCCCCGAACAGTGGGCCCCGGTCCTTCCGGTCATGGAAGGGCGCGGTGCGGCTGTCCGGCAGGCGGGTTCCCTGGAACAGGGCATGGAGCTGGTGCGCCAGCAGGCCCCCGCTCTGGCCGTGCTCGACCTGGGGCTGGAGCCTGAGGAGCTGCGCAAGGCTGTCATCGACATCCTCATGGTCAATGCCATGATCCATACGGCTGCTGTCAGCCCCATGACGGCGGCGGAATTCCACGACAAGATGGAAGGGCTCGGCATGCTGATGTCCCTGCCCGTGGACTTTACGGTCCGGGACGTGGAAAAGATGATGACGGCTCTGGAAGGCCTCGCAGGATAGAGACCTGTTGAGCTGATAGCAGGGGATCCTTTGTCGGGCTGCCGCCCGGGAAGGATCCCCTTTGCATTTTTTGCGGGGACCGCCGGTTCTTGCTGTGGATAGCGCAAGTAGAGGAGGACTATCTGCTTTTGCCTTTCTTCTTTCCTGAGGAAAGGGACAGCAGGCCGTGCTTTCAATGTCGCATCCGGGGCGCTGTGTCCGGTGTATTTTTCTCCTTTTCGTGTGTCCTTTGGTGCCGTGACAGAGAAAATCCGAAGCAGGGCGAAAGAGGCGCATCGCTTCTTGGAGAGAAAAGGATGCTTTCTCTAGCAGGGAATGTGTGGCTCTTGCCGGGCAGAAAGGGGAGAAGAAAATGGAAAATGGCAAAGAAAAATCCAAACATTTTTTTGTGTCTTTTCAGCATGTTGATTGAATAATCAGTCAGCAAGACGCAAATCCGCAAATTTTTTTGCGGAAAAATGCTTGACGATGGGGTCGAAAAGGCGCATAAAGCCGTTCGCGCCAACGAGCCGGCCACGTCCGAAAGGGCGGCGGGAAAAGAAATTTTCCCGGATGGCAAAAAAGTTCTTGACGCGGGTTTGAAAATGAGACATAAGTCTCCCTCGCGCCAACGAGTTGCCCCGACGGGGCCGCGAAAAAAACTTTCGCGAAAATGAAAAAAACTTGTTGACAGCGAAAACGAAGCGGCGTAAACAACTGCTTCGCGCCGAGTGAATT
>NZ_JBNPNC010000039.1:0-27487 GCF_050314315.1 Desulfovibrio sp. SGI.102
TGCCACACGATATGTCAAAAGATGTGCATCTTTTCTTGCCGCCGTTCAAATCAGATGCATATCTTTGTGGGCAAACATAATTTGACGACACCATCTAACAAGGAGCCCCTGCCATGAACCCCGCTTTTTCTTCCCTGCTGGCCGCCCTGGCCCGTGAACTGGATCTGCCCGGCATCGAGACCCGCGACGGCGATTCCTCCTGCCTGCTGGGCATCGATGACTTCGAGGTCAGCCTGCGCTGCCTCTCTACGGATCAGGTCATGATCTTCACCGTGGTGGCCCCCCTGCCCGCGCGCAAACGTGACGAGCTGTATGCCGCGCTGCTGGACGCCAACACCTTCTTCCACCAGACCCAGGGCTTCACCCTGGCCGCCCGCGAGGATACGGGCGTGACCCTGCAGGGCACGCTGCCCCTGGCCGCGCTCACCGATACCAATGTGGGCACCTGGGTGAGCAATTTCGTCAACGTGGCCGAGCACTGGCAGGAACGCTGCCTGGCCTGTGACGACGCCGCTGCCGACGCCCCGGAAGCGCCCGCCGTTGATCCGGCCCTGATGGGCGGCATGCTGCGCATCTAGCCGGCACATCCCGCCTCTGTCATACCCTGCCGCGCCCGAACCCGCCGATACTCCCGCGGCCTGCCTGCAGGGGCAGACTTTTCCCTCCCCATACGAAACGGGGCGACGATCCGCCGATCGCCGCCCCGTTTCCCTTGCCGCATGCGCAGCTCCGCCCTTCGGGAAATACCGGGAAATGCCGTTGCCCTTTCCCGGAACAGGACAGAGCCCAGCCTTGAGGCCCACTCCCGAACCTGCTATACTCTTGCTCCGCCGTGTGCGGGCCCTGCGTCCGTATCCGCTTTCCGGTGCCGGACACGGCCGTCCCGTACCGCCCCAGCCGCACATGGCCTTCTCTTCCCTTCATCGGCCGTCGAGGCCCGGAGTTCCCGCATGTCCGATTTCGTGCATCTGCACTGCCACACCGAATACAGCCTTCTTGACGGCGCCATCCGCGTCAAGGATCTCTGCTCCCGTGCCAAGGATTTCGGCATGCCCGCCTGCGCCATCACCGACCACGGCAACCTGTTCGGCGCGGCCAAATTCTTCCTGACCTGCAAGGACTTCGGCATCAAGCCCATCATCGGCTGCGAGGTCTACGTCTGCCACGACCATCTGGACAAGACCTCCGAGCTGGCCCGCAAGCGCAACCACCTGATCCTGCTCTCGGAAAACATCGAGGGCTACCACAACCTGGTCAAGCTGGTGAGCCGCAGCTATCTGGAGGGCTTCCACTACAAGCCGCGCGTGGACAAGGCCATGCTGCGCCAGTATTCCGAAGGCCTCATCTGCCTTTCGGCCTGCATCGCGGGCGAGATACCGCGCGCCCTCAACGCCGGTGACATGGACGGCGCCATCGCCCTGGCCCGCGAATACGCCGACATCTACCCGGACCGCTTCTATCTGGAGCTGCAGTCCAACAGCCTGCCCGAGCAGGAGATCGCCAACAAGGGCCTGCTGGAGATCGCCGACCATCTCAAGCTGCCCATCGTGGCCACCAACGACTGCCACTACCTCAACGCCGACGACGCCGACGCCCATGAGGTGCTGCTCTGCATCCAGACCCAGACCACCATGGACGACCCCAAGCGCATGCGCTTCGGCACCCATGACCTCTACTACAAGTCCGGCGAGGAGATGGAGGCCGTATTCGGCCATCTGCCCCAGTCCCTGAGCAATACGGCCGAGATCGCCGAGCGCTGCAACGTGGAACTGGACATGGGCCACCATTATTTCCCGGTCTACAAGCTGCCCGAAGGGGCCAGCCTGGATTCCGAGTTCCGCCGTCTGGCCGAGGAGGGTCTGGAACGCCGCCTGGAGAAGCACCCCAACCGCGCCAACATCGACCCGCAGGCCTACCGCGACCGTTTGCAGTACGAGCTCAAGGTCATCCTCGATATGGGCTTCCCCGGCTACTTCCTTATCGTGCAGGAGTTCATCAACTGGGCCAAGGACCACGGCATCCCCGTGGGCCCGGGCCGCGGTTCGGCCGCCGGTTCGCTGGTGGCCTGGTCGCTGCGCATCACCAACCTGGACCCCCTGCCCTACAATCTGCTCTTCGAGCGATTCCTCAACGCCGAACGCGTCTCCCTGCCCGATATCGACGTGGACTTCTGCGAACGCCGCCGTACCGAGGTCATCCAGCATATGGTGGATACCTACGGCAAGGACAGCGTGGCCCAGATCACCACCTTCGGTACCATGAAGGCCAAGGGCGTTGTGCGTGACGTGGGCCGCGCCCTGGGCATGAGCTTTGCCGAGACCGACCGCATCGCCAAGCTGGTGCCCGACGACCTGAAAATGACCATCAACAAGGCCCTGGAAGCCGAGCCCGACCTCCAGAACCTGTACGATACCGACCCGCAGGTCAAAAAGCTGCTGGATACGGCCCGCCGTCTGGAGGGCCTGTCGCGCCACGCCTCCACCCACGCCGCCGGTCTGGTGGTCTCGCCCCGGCCCATGGACGAGTTCCTGCCCCTCTACACCGGCAAACGCGGCGAACTCGTGACCCAGTTCGACGGCCCCATGACCGAAAAATCCGGTCTGGTGAAGTTCGACTTCCTGGGCCTCAAGACCATGACCCTCATCCAGGACACCCTGGACAACATCACCCTGCAGGGCAAGACGCCGCCCGACCTGGACAACCTGCCCCTCACCGACGCCGCCACCTACGACCTTTACGCCCGCGGAGACACCGACGGCATCTTCCAGGTGGAAAGCTCGGGCATGCGCCAGTACCTGCGCATGCTCAAGCCCTCGTGCTTCGAGGACGTCATCGCCATGCTGGCCCTGTACCGTCCCGGCCCGCTGGGCTCCGGCATGGTGGACGAATTCATCAAGCGCAAGCACGGGCAGGTGCCCGTGGTCTATCCGCACGAGTCCCTCAGCGACTGCCTGCGCGATACCTACGGCGTCATCGTCTATCAGGAACAGGTCATGCAGATCGCCCAGATCATCGCCAGCTACACCCTGGGCGGCGCTGACCTGCTGCGCCGCGCCATGGGCAAGAAAAAGCCCGAAGCCATGGCCAAGGAACGCGTCAAGTTCGTGGAAGGCGCTCAGAAGAACGGCGTGGACAAGGCCAAAGCCGACGAGATCTTCGACTTGATGGAAAAGTTTGCGGAATACGGCTTCAACAAGTCGCACTCCGCCGCCTATGCCCAGATCTCCTACTTCACGGCCTACCTCAAGGTGCACCATACCGTGGAGTTCATGGCCGCCCTGCTCACCTCGGAAATGAGCAACCAGGAAAAGCTGCTCAAGTACATCTCCTGCTGCAAGGACATGGGCATCGACGTAGTGCAGCCCTCTGTCAATGCCAGCCAGCGCTCCTTCTCGGCCCGCGAGGGCAAGGTCGTCTTCGGTCTGGGCGGCATCAAGAACGTGGGCGACAGCGCCATCACCGAGATCATGGACGCCCGCAAGGACGGCGAGTACGTCTCCCTCTTCGACATGTGCTGCCGCGTGGACCTGCGCAAGGTCACCAAGCGCGTGCTCGAAGCCCTCATCAAGGGCGGCGCCTGCGACTGCTTCGGCGTCTCGCGCGCGGCCCTGCTGGCCGCCCTGGACACGGTGGTCACCCGCGCCCAGAAAAAAGCCAAGGAAAAGAATTCCAACCAGATCTCCCTGCTGGCCATGGCCCCGCAGGTGGAAGCCAAGCCCCAGCCCGGTATCGGCTTCGACTGCCCCGAGTCCGGCATCCCCGAGATGGACGAGGACCAGCGCCTCAAGAACGAAAAAGAGGCCCTGGGCTTCTTCCTCACCAGCCACCCCCTCCAGCCCTTCAGCCGCGAGATGCGCCGCCTGCGCCTGACCACGCTGGAAGACGCCCGCGACCTCTACCCCAAGGCCGAACTGAGTACCGCCGTGCTGGTGGTCAGCCTCAAGGAGGTCATCACCAAGTCCAAGGGCGAGCGCATGGCCTTCGTGGGCGTGGAAGACCTTACCGGCCATGCCGAGGTCACCTTCTTCCCCCGCGCCTATGCCGAGGCCCGCGAGCTGCTCAAGAGCGAACAGCCCCTTTGCCTGCGGGCCACGGTGGACAGTCAGGTGGACGAGAGCCGCGACAGCGACGAGGACGGCGAAGAGACCAGCCGCGAGGTCAAGCTGCTGGGCCAGAGCGTGACCCTGCTTTCCGAGGCCTGCGGCCAGAGCGATACGCCCATCTGCGTGCAGATACCGGCCCACCGCCTGGGCGAGGAGGACATCCTGGCCCTCAAGGCCATCCTGGAGGCCCATCCCGGCAATGTGGAGGCCGAAGCCATGGTCCTGCTGGACGGCGTGCGCTGCCACCTTACGCTGGGGCCGCAGTTCCGCGTCAGCCCCGGCCCCGAACTGGACAGGGCCCTGGCCGCCTGGGCCGGATAAAAAACGTTTTCCGGGGGGAAGGAACCCCCTTTAGCTGGCGCCCAAAGGGGGTTCCTTCCCCCCGGGCCCCCTATCCTCCCCCAAATGCGCTTTATCCGGCCAGGATATGCGACGGCCAGGGAGGACAGGCCACAGACCTTCCCGAAACGGTATCCCTCCGGGAAAGGATCACGAATGAACCCTGGCTGGCCAGAACAGCCAAAGGAAAGGATATGTCCAAGAAGATCTGGCGCCTTACGGTGCGTGACGAGATTTCCGCAGGCCATGCCCTGCGCCATTACGAAGGCAAGTGCGAGCGTCTGCACGGCCACAATTTCGCCGTTGAGCTGACCGTGGAAGGCGACAAACTCACCGAAAATGTGGAGCTGCTGCTGGACTTCAAGGTCCTCAAGCGCGCCCTCAAGGAAGAGCTGGCCGCCCTCGACCATCAGATCATCAACGAGGTGCCGCCCTTCGACCGCCTCAATCCCTCGTCGGAAAACATCTCCCGCCACATCTTCCAGAACGTGGCCCGCCGTCTGGCCGCCGATGAAAGCGCCTGCCATGTGCGCGTCCACAGCGTCAGCGTCAGCGAAAAGGGCGCGCAGACCGCCACCTATCTGGAACTGGACGACTAGTTTTGCCGGTCCGGTTGTCGTCGCCGGGCCTGTTATGGCGGGGGAGGCAAGAGTCCCTTTTGAAAAAGGGGGGCCTTCCTCCCCCGCCCCCTCCTTCCTCCCGAAAGCTTTTCTTCCGGTCGCGCTGGAAGGTCCCTGCCGCTGCCGTGCGGGGAGAGAGATCGCTCCCCAGGCGGAGATGCGTCAGGCGCAAGGCAAGGGACGTCTCAAGACAGCGGCAAGGCGACAGTGCAGACGAACAAGGCTTCTCTTTTCTCTGCCCTGCACTTTCCCCACCCTTCCCTGCGGACGATATGCGCCTGTCCGCGCCATACGTTTTCTGCCACAGCACGCAAAAAGCTCCCTTCTCAGGGAGCTTTTTTCATGCGCTGCCGCTTCCGGACGAAGCGCTCGCAACAAAAGCAGGGCTGGCGGGGTGGCAGGGATTTTCGCCGTCGCGCGGCGACCACCGTCCGTGCGATACCACGATCGTGTCGTGGTCGCGCACCCGCCGATAACACGCGCGGGGGATGGGATGGAAGGACGGGGAGCAATGGAGCCCCTCCCGCGCCGGCAGCGACCGCATGGCCGCCGCAGACCATAGCCGTCGCGACGAAGGAAGCTGCGGGCAGCGACAGCCGGGATGAAGGGGCCTTATCCCGGATATACCACTCAGGCCGTTTCTTTCCGGCGGGCCACGATGCCGCGCCGGGCCAGTTCGGCCACCACCTTTTCCGCAAAGACCGGCAGCATGGCCTCGGCCTCGGGCGAAAGGCCCACCTGCATGGTGCGCCAGTCAAAAGGCTGGAGGCCGAAGGCCAGGCATTGCGGACGGCACCCCGCCAGCTCGCAGACCTGCAGGGTCTGGAGCAGATCCGTCTGGTGCATGGAGCCCTGAAAGCTGAGGCTGCGGCTCAGATCCTCGTTTTCCAGCAGATAGACCGTGCCCGGCTCCTTGCCGCCCAGCACCACGTCCAGCACCACCAGCAGGTCGCACTCCTCCAGTTCGGACATGAGCAGAAGCCCCTGGGTGGCACCTTCCTGCAAGCGCACGTTCTCCGGCCAGTAGTAGTTCTTTTCCAGATGGTTCACGGCGGCCACGCCGAAGCCTTCGTCACGCAGCAGGATATTGCCCACGCCCATGATCAGCACGCGGGGAGCGGCCACAGTCTCGCTCATGGAGCCTCCTTGGATGGCGGCCGTCCCGGCGGACGGCGCATGAAAAAAGGGGAAGGGCCCCTTGAGGACAGCCCTTCCCCCAGCGAACGGATACGGATTACAGGACCTTGAACTCGTGCACCTGATTGGTCTCGCCGTCGATGACATGCACGGCGCAGGCGATGCAGGGGTCGAAGGAATGGATGGTGCGCAGGATCTCCACAGGCCGCTTGGGATCGGCCACGGGCGTGCCCACCAGGGCCTGTTCGGCGGCGCTCAGCACATGCTTGGCATCCCGGGGCCCCAGGTTCCAGGTGGTGGGCACCACCAGCTGGAAGTTGCCGATCTTGCCGTCTTCGATGCGCAGCCAGTGCGACAGGCCGCCGCGCGGAGCATTGACGAAGCCCACGCCGCGCCCTTCTCTGGGCACGCTGCATTCCATGGCGATCTTCTTGTCGCCGCCAGCGATGTTGGCTTCGTATTCGGCCAGCCACTTTTCCACCTGCTGGGCGATGACCAGGGTCTCGACGCCGCGGGCGGCGGTGCGGCCCAGGGTGGAGAACAGGGCTTCCGGCCCCACGCCCAGGGCGGACAGCACCTTGTCCACCGCGGGCTTCACGGCTTCATGGCCCTGGGCATAGGCCACCAGCATCTGGGCCAGCGGGCCGGTCTCCATGGCCAGGCCGTCATAGCGCGGCGCCTTGAGCCAGGAATAGCGGTCCGTATCGCCCATGCGGGTAAAGGCGGGCTTGGTCTCGCCGTCATAGGGGGCGCGGGCATCTTCGCCTTCGTACCAGCTGTGGCGCACATGCTCGGCGATCTTGCCGGCATCGAAGGGATGCACGGTATCCAGCTTGCCGTCCAGCAGCACGCCGGGCTTGAGCCAGCGTTTGGTGATGTCGCGCTCGCCGCCCACTTCGGGGAATTCACCAAAGGCCATGAAGTTGCGGCAACCGCAGCCCAGCGCGGCCCAGTCCTTGTAGGCACCGGCCACCAGCAGCAGGTCGGGGATGTAGACTTCTTCGATGAATTTGCGGGCCTGCAGGTACAGGTCACGGAATTCCTTGATGCGCTCGGGCGTCAGGGATTCATAACAGGTCACGCCGCCGGGGATGAGGAACTGGGGATGCGGGTTCTTGGCGCCGAACACGGCCATGGCCTTGGCGGCGCTGACCTGCACGCGCAGGGCTTCCAGATAGTGGGCCGTGGCCACGAGGTTGGCTTCGGGATCCAGATAATAGGCCGGATGCCCGCCCAGGAAATAGGCGTTGGTGAAGGGCCCCAGCTGGCCGCTGTCCACAAAGGCCTTCAGGCGGGCCTGCACGGCCTTGAAGTCATCGGCCGTGGCCTTGCGGGGCGAGATGGACGAGGCCAGCGCCGCGGCCTTGGCCGGATCGGCCTTGAGGGCGGCGGTCACGTCCACGAAGTCCAGGGCGTGCAGGTGGTAGAAGTGCACCATGTGGTCGTGCATGAACAGCAGGCCCAGCACCAGATTGCGGATATAGGTGGCATTGGCGGGCAGGGTCAGGCCCATGGCGTCTTCCAGGGCGCGGGTGGAGGCCAGGGCGTGGGTGTAGGTGCACACGCCGCAGGTGCGCTGGGTGAAGTGCTGGGCATCGCGGGGGTCGCGTCCCTTGAGGATCACTTCCAGGCCGCGATACAGGGTGCCGCAGCTGCGGGCATCCTTGATGCGGCCGTTTTCCACTTCCACCTCGATGCGCAGGTGGCCTTCGATACGGGTCAGCGGGTCAACGACAATGGGGCCGGAGAAATTGCTCTGGGGCGTTTTCATAACTTGGCTCATGCTGGCAGCTCCCTAGTTCTGGTAAAAAGGCGACAGGTCATCCCAGAAATTGGGCTCGCTGCAACCGATGCAGGGATGTCCGGCCCGCACGGGCCAGTTGGTCTCGTTGAACAGGGCCTTGGGGCAGTTGTTGTAGGTACTGGGGCCCTTGCAGCCCAGATCGTACAGACACCAGCCCTTGCGCGCTTCTTCGGAATCGAAGGAGGGCGCGAACTCGCCCGCCTCGAAATGGACGCGGCGCTCACACAGATCGTGTACGGACTGGCCGTAGAACATGAGCGGACGGCCCAGATCGTCGAGCTTGATCTCCTTGTTCTGCAAAAAGGCCACCAGCGTGCCCACCAGGTTCAGAGGATTAGGCGGACAGCCCGGGATATTGATGGCCTTCACGTCCATGCCCAGCCTGGCGAAGCAGTCATTGACGCCCACGGAGCCGGTGGGATTGGGCTTGGCGGCCTGCACGCCGCCGTAAGCGGCACAGGTGCCCATGGTGACCACGGCCTTGGCCTTGGGCAGCACGCGCTTGCACAGGTCCAGCATGGTGTGGCCGCCCACATAGCCGTACTTGCCGTCCATGGCCGTGGGGATGGCGCCTTCCACCACGCAGATGAAGCCTTCGGGATTGCTGATGGCCTGATCCAGCGCGGCCTCGGCGGCTTCGCCCGCGGCGGCCATGATGGTTTCGTGATAATCCAGGGAGATGGTGTCCAGGATCAGGGTGTCGAGGAAGGGTTTGCAGGTGCGCAGCAGGGCCTCGGAACAGCCCGTACATTCAGCGCAGTGCAGATAGACCACGGAGGCGCGGCGATTGGTCAGCGCCGCGGCCACTTCCGTGGCCATGCTGGGCCCAAGGCCCATGGTCACGGCCACGGCCGTGCAGAATTTCAAAAAATCACGACGGCTGACGCCCTGTTGCGCCAGACGTTCCTCCCCACCTTTTTTGCCCAGACCAACGGCAATACGCATACGTGCCTCCTGTCTGCAGGATGAGATAAACGGGAATGATGAAGACCGCACAAGATGAAATGGAAGGCTCCAGCCACGGAGCCTTCCCCCGACTGCCGTCCACTGCATGAGGTGCATGCCACAGCAAAGGACGACCAAGGCCATGCATGGTCGAATGGGGAGTATGCGGCGAGGGGAAGGAATGGGAGGGATTATGCGTGGGCATGCCATCCATTGCCCGCGCCGCAGCCGGAAATGACGCGAACCCGCGTCTTCAGCCGGCTACTTCACAAACGGACAATGAACATGATGCCTCCTTGTGGCGGAGAATTCCGCCATTGGCAGCCATCCTACCCTGCCACCGTCATCTGGTCAACCACCCCACCGCTTTTCCGGCAGTGGGCAGGGCCTCCCCGACCGCATGACCGCTTGCCGGGGCTGGAAAAAATTTTTCTTTTTCCCCGGCTCCGGCAACGTTTCCGGCCTGCCCTGCCCGTCCCCAAAGCAGGCCGGGAAAGCTGCGGCCAACAAACACGTCAGAAAAGCTTGCACGCCACTTGCGGGACGTCCTCCCCTGCCGCCCCCCATCAGGCAACATCAGCCAGTCATGCCGCCCAAACGCGTGGCATCCCGCCGGTGCCGCTCCCCTCTCGACCCTGCCTGCCGCATCTGGCATACTGGCACCACCGGCATGATGCCGGAACGAAACCGTCAGGAGGATATGAATGAAAACCCTGGATTGTCGGGGCCTTGCCTGCCCCCAGCCTGTGATGCGCACCCGCGACGCCCTGGAACAGGGACGGCCGCAGGAGCTGCTCGTCCTGGTGGACAACGCTGCCGCCAGCGAGAACGTGAGCCGCTTTTTGCGCCGCAGCGGCTTTGAAGTCAGCGTCAACCAGCCCGAAAACGCCCTGTGGGAAGTGCACGGCCTGAGCAGCGCCACACAGGTGGAAGCCCCGGAACAGGCCCCGGCCGCCGCTCCTGCAGCGGATACGGAAAGCCGCAAGACCCTGGTCCTCATCACTACCGATACCCTGGGCCGCGGCGATGACGAACTGGGCGCCCGCCTGATGGAAAACTTCCTGGCCAGCCTGCCCGAACTGGGGGCCTCCCTGTGGCGCATCGTGCTGCTCAACGGCGGCGTCAAGCTGGCGGCCACGGAGGGCAAGTGCCTGGATACCCTGAAGCAGCTGGAAAGCAACGGCGTCAGCATCCTTGTCTGCGGGACCTGCCTGAACTTCTTCAACCTGCTGGAAGCCAAGCAGGTAGGCGAGACCACCAACATGATGGACGTGGTGACCAGCCTTTCCTTGGCCGACAAGGTCATCCGGCCCTGACCGCAACGCCTGCGGGCCGTGCGGGAAAGCACCTTTCCCTGCCCGCGCATGAGGCATAAAAAAAGAGGGACGCTCCGCAGCGTTCCTCTTTTTTTACGTCTTGCATCCCGCAACCATGCAGGCCATCTGAAAATTTCCCGGCCTCGCCAGTATCTTCCCTCATGGGACGGGCCCTTTCTTCTTCCCGCATATCCGCCGGTCCCGGCCGCGTATCCCCTGCCGCAGACCGCAGCCAGCGAAGCGGCTCTTCCCCTCAAAGCCTTCCCCCCTGAAGTCCCTGTACCCCGGTCAGGAGCCGATAGCCCTCCCCACAGCGCAACGCCGGGGACTTGCGGCCAGACCAGAACAAAAGTTTTCGGAGGATGGAGGGGGTACGGGGGAGGAAGGGCCCCTTTTCCAAAAGGGTCCCTTCCTCCCCCGCCCCTATCCCTGGCCTTCCCACAGCCCGGACAGCACTGTAGCCGTGCGGGCCAGCAATTCTTCCGTATGGCGGGCGGTGAGGCCGAAACGCAGCAGGGCCTGCCCGCGCGGTACGGTGGGCCAGCGGGCCCCCAGCACCAGCACCCCGCTCTCGGACAGACGGGCGGCCAGACGGCGGCAGCGCGCCTCATCGCCCACGGGCACGGACAAGATGTGCGCATCGCCCATGACCGGCAGCCCCCGTTCCGTCAGGGCCTGACGGAAAAAGGCCACGCGCGCGGCCAGCGTACGCCGTCGCTCCTCAAGGCGCGGCAATTCCTCCACCAGCGCCAGCATGCAGGCCGCATGGGCGGGCGGCAGGGCCGTGCTGTGCATGATGGCCGAAGCCAGATGCTCGAACAGGGGCGTGAAGCCCCGGGGCAGCAGCAGGAACGCACCCCACAGGCCCAGCGATTTGCCCAGCGTGCCCACCACCAGATCGGCCGGGGCCCGGCCGCCATCCCGCAGGGCCTGCGCCGCGCACAGGCCGCGTCCGCCGGGGCCCAGGGCCCCCAGCGCATGGGCTTCGTCCACACAGAGGAAAAATCCGTACCGGCGACGCAGGGCCGCCATGCGTTCCAGATCGAGAGCCGCGCCGTCCATGCTGTACAGGGACTCGGCCATGACCACGGGCTGCGGCGCGTCCGGCGGCAGGGAGGACAGCAGGCGCTCCAGATGGTCATAGTCCAGATGGTTCCAGGCCCGGATGCGCGCCCCGGCCAGCGGCAGGGCCCGCATGACGCTGGCGTGACAGCGCCTGTCCACAAAGGCCTCCTGCCCCTGCTGGAGCAAGGTGGTCACACAGGCCAGATTGGCCTGATAACCGCTGGGCAGGAACAGACATTCCGCAAAACCGAAGTAGTCGGCCACGGCCCGGCAGGCCTGGTCCACCACATCGCTGCGGCCCCCGGCCAGACGCGAGGCCGACGCTGACGGCGCATGGGCGGCAAAACAGGCAGCCACCCGCGCCTGCCAGTGCGCATCGGCGGCAAGGCCCAGACCGTCGTTGCTCATGAAGGAGATGTACTCCCGGCCGTCCCGGTACAGCAGCGGCCCGGCGGCTCCTCTGGCCATGGCGGCGCTGTCGCGGGCAAGGCCCAAACGGGCATCGGCGCGCAGGCGGTCGTTCAGACAGTCATAAAGGCTTCGGCGTTCTGGGACAGACATGAGTACAGCTCCCTGTAGCGGCTCTCCAGCAGTTCACGGGAAAAAGAGGCATCGTAGGGCACCAGGCCCACGCGCAGTTCCAGCTCCAGCGGCGGCAGGGGGCCCCCAGGCCCGCAAAGGCCCCGCACGCGCACCAGCGAGGCCGCCACACTGCCGCCCTGTGCCGTCACCCGCACGTCCAGCCGCGCCATGCCGGACAAGGGCCCGGCAGGCCATGGAGCGCGCTCCACGGACAGCAGGAAGGCATGGCAGGAAAAATCCCGCGCCACACGCTGTTGCAGGGCGGCCGCCTGCGCGGCGGCCTCCAGCACCTGCCAGAAGGGCACGCCCTCACAACGGCGCCAAGCCGTGAGCCCCGGCGGGGACGAATGGGCCCGTGCCGCATCCAGCAAGACGAAGGGCGACGGCGCATCCAGAAAGAAATCCGTGTTCATGGCCGCAGATCCACGGCAAGGGCGGCGTTCTGGCCACCGAAGCCGAAATTCTCCAGCAGGCCGCGGGAGGACGGGAAGGGACGGGGCTCCCGCACGAAGTCGAGACGGGCGGAACAGGGCCGTTCCAGATGGCGCACGGGCGGCATCCTGCCGTCACGCCAGGCGGCCAGCGCACAGTACAGCTCCAGCGCCCCGCAGGCCGAGGAACCGTGCCCCAGCCAGGATTTGAAGGCCATGACGGCCGGGCCGCCAGGAACATCGCCCAGCAGGCGTTCCCACAGCAGGCTCTCGGCCTGATCGTTGAGCTGCGTTCCCGTGCCGTGGGCCGAAAGCCAGCCCAGTCCGGCGGCATCGAGGCCCGCCTCTTCCAGAGCGCCCCGCACGGCCAGCTCGGCCCAAGTGCCCCGTGCTTCGGGCGCGGTCAGGCTCTCGGCATCCACGGAGGCCCCGTAGCCCAGGATCTCCGCATGGACATGGGCGCCCCTGGCCTGCGCCGAGGACAGGCTCTCCAGCACGAAGGCCGCGCCGCCCTCACCGGGCACGAAGCCGTCCCGGCCCATGTCGAAGGGACGCGGGCCCGTACCGGGCGCACAAAGACTGAGGGCCCGGGCCTTGTGATAGCCCAGCAGTCCGCCCAGCGAAAGGCGGCTGTCCCCGGCCGCGACCAGTATGGCGTCGGCCAGACCGAAGCGTATGCGCCGCCAGCCTTCGCCCAGGGCCTGCAGGGCCGAGGCGCAGGCCGCGTTGACGGTCAGGGCCTCGCCATGGCAGCGGGCAAAACGGGCCAGTGCTCCGGCGGCGGTATTGGGCAGCCAGCGCAGCAGCCAGAGCGCGCCCAGCGTCGCGGTATCCTGCGGCGGCAGGCCCGGTTCACCGGTGACGTCCAGCATGGGCCCCACGGCGGCGATGATCTGCGAACGGACGGGCAGGCCCGCCTCCAGCCCGGCATCGCGCAGGGCACGCAGGCCCGAAAGGACAGCCATCCGGCTGCCCCGGTTCAGGTAATGGCGATGCCGCCAGCCTTCGAACTGCTGCCGGGCCCCGTCCTGGCCCCAGTCTTCCGCCGGGCAGACGGAAAGCCCTTCCAGCGCGCCGGAGGCCCGAAAGGCATCACGGCCCTCGCGCAGGCTGCGGGCCACGCTGTCCAGATCATGGCCCAGCGCCGTGCAGCAGCCCGCACCGCTGATGACGACCCGCTCAGGCACGGCCATCAGGCCCCCTGCCGTGTGGCCTCAAGGGCCTGTTCCACCCAGTGGGCGATGTCGCCCAGGGTCAGGGGCGATTGCAGGGCCATGCCGTCGGCATCCGTATAATAGGCGGCCAGCTGCTGCCGCCGCGCTTCGTCCAGATGGCCGTAATGCTCGCGCAAAAAGGCGGCCGCATCCGGGGCGCCGGCCAGCTGGTAACGCAGGGAGCGCAGAAAGGCGCGCTCCTCGTCCACAAAAATATGGAAGGTGGCGCCCAGCTGCACGCTCACTTCCAGCAGGTCGATGGATTCACAGGGCAGATCCTGCATGAGCAGGGTATCGTCGCTCAGGGTCGCGGCATCGCGCTCGAACAGATTGGCCACGATCTCGCGCACCTTGAGGCTGATCTCGTCGTATCGCATCACAGCTCCGGGAGTTTGAGGGCCCCGAGGCCCCCGTCAAGAGTCACCACGCTGCCGTTGATGGCCGCGGCCTCCGCCGACAGCAGGAAGCACAGGCCCGGCAGCACGTCGTCCGGGCCCAGGCAGCGCCCGGCGGGCATGGCACGGGCCACCTGCCCGTGGCGGGAAAGGAATTCGTGCCCGCGTCCGGCATCCAGCCAGCTCAGACGGGCGGAACAGGCGCTGAGGCCGCGTCCGGCCAGCTCCACGCCGAGGCTGCGGTACAGGCCCTCACCGGCCAGCTTGGCCGCGGCGTACCAGCCCTGCCCGGGCGACGGCCGCTGCGCGGCACTGGACGAGACGAAGACACAACGGCCGAAACGGCGGGCCAGCATGGCCCGGCTCACGGCACGCAGGCAGCGGGCACGCAAGGCGATGTCATCATCCGCCCAGCGCTCTATGGCCTCGGGCGCCGCCATGGCCACCAGCTGTTCGAAACGGGAATGCAGCAGATCCGCCAGATGCCCCACCGGCCGGCCCAGCAGGGCTTCACAGCGGGCGGGCAGGGTCTCGGGATCGCCAAGGACAAGGGCGGGCAGACCGTCCTGCGCACAGCGGGCGCAGCCTGCGTCATCACGGCAGACACAGCAGACCTGCGCCCCTTCGGCGCGCAAGGCCAGCGCCAGGGCACGGCCCAGCTCGCTGCTGCCGCCAAGGATGAGGACAGAACCATGGAACGTCAATCGCATGGCCGCATAGTGAAAAAAAAGCGGCCCGGGCGCAAGGGCCCTGCCGCACACGGCCTGCGCCAGGCCATGGACAGGCCGGGATAAGGCCTGAAGATGCGCCGGGCATGAGGCCCATCGAGTTCGCGACAAAAACGGGAGACCGGCAGCCGCGCGTCCGCTCTGCGCAGCGCACGACCCGCCAATGACCGGAAGGACGTTTTTTGCGGGGAGATGGAAGCGCCAGAAGGCGGAAAAGGGCGCTTTTCCCCAAAGCCCCCTTCGTCTCCTTCGGCAAGATCCCCTTGAAAATAGGGCTGCCTTCCCCTCACTCCAGAGAGAACACGGCTTCGGCCAGGCAGGCATCGCCGTGCAGCAGACGGCAGCGGACCTCCGACGGCAGGGCGTCGCCCCTGTCTTCAGGCTCCATACGGCACAGCAGGTCGCTGTCAGGCAGGACGAAATGGCGGAAGCGTGCCCGGCGCACGGCACGGACACGACGGGACGGGAAGGCCTCTTCCACGGCCCGGCGCATGGCTTCCAAAAGGCAGGAACCGGGCACGCGGGGCGCACCGGGAAAATGGTCGGCCAGCAAAGGCGCATGGCCGGGAAAGCGCAGCACGGCCTCCAGGGGCGGCATCATTCGCCCCAGAGCAGATGCAGGGGACCGGCCGGAGCCAGTTTTTCCAGCGGGATGAAGACGCGCTGCGTCCCGGCGGCCCAGGGAGCCACCTGATAAGGCTGGAAGTAGACACGCACCCCGCCGGGCACCAGGGCCAGCGCGGAAAAATTGTCCGCCAGGGGCTCGGTGCCGTCGTGGATCATGCTGTCCACCCGGCCGCCGCCCAGACGGGTGGCAAGCTCCTTCCGGGACACGGCGGACATGATCTCCAGAGCCTTGTCCACGTTCTCGAAGATGTCCACCAGCCCCAGACGCTGGCCGGAAAGCAGGCTGTAGGTCAGCGGGATCACGTCCAGATTGCCGTGCGCGCCGCCGGTGTAGGTCCAGATCTCGAAAACGATGCTCAGGGCATTGGCCGAGGGACGCGTCAGGGTGTAGGAGCCTATGAGCTCGCAGGGCGGGAGTTCCTGCTCCTGCCACTCAAGGGCCAGCGGCGCCAGCTCGGCCTCGAAGGTCGAGGCGATGCGCTCCACCCAGTCGGCCACGTCGCGGTCCACGTCCTTGCGGCCCAGCATGGGATAGGTGACGGTGATGTCCGGCTTGCCCGGCCGGGAAACGCGGCGCAGGTTGCAATCCGTGACGGAGATGGGGGCAAGGGCGGGCTCGGGACGGGAGTCGGCCAGCATGGTGCCGTGCCCGTGCGCGGCGCTGGCCGTGGGACACAGATCAGGAGACAGTGCGAAGCACGACAGCAGGGCCGCCAGCACAAGCATGCGAGCGGACCGGCAACAGGATCCCGGCAGATGACGGAGATTCCCAGAGCTGAACATCATACCCCCCAGACGACGGAAAAAGAGATCGCGGCATGGCGCCGCAAGCTGCTTGTAGAGGGCTCCTGCGGCCCTGTCAAGCCTTGCGGGAGCAAATAAAAGGCCGGTCTGCCGACCCTGCGCGGACAGGGGGAAGACCGGCCGTGGGGAGCCTCTCCTCCAGACGGAGGCAAGGCCCTAATGATGCACGATATCCCGGACCTTGACGTGGAAGCCGTAACGCAGCTCGGCCACCAGGCGCCAGTGCCGCAGCAGGAGCAGGCCCGCCAGGATCAGGTACGTCCAGGCATAGAAGTTGTGCAGGCGCAGCGGGTCGTGGGGCAGGCCCAGCAGGGCTCCCAGCTGCACGTCATAGAAGGGCGAGAACAGCTGGGCCAGGAAGAACACCAGCAGGGCCGCCGCCTCGCGCAGGCCCAGGCGCAGGTCCAGCAGCAGGGCCACGGCAAAGATGGACTGGCCGGCCGTGAGGAAGATCTCCTGGAACTGGTGCGGGTCCAGGTTGATGGGGGTGGTGCCGCCGGAAGACACGGCGTAGACACCGGGGATCATGCCCACCAGCAGGGTCCACTGGTTGAGCTTGGAGGACAGCAGGCTGCCCAGGGCCAGACCGGCGTTGCCGCGGAAGGCGAACATCAGGGCCACGATGAATTCCGGCGCTTCGGAAGCGATGGGCGCCAGCCACTGCACCAGCAGGAACTCGTTGATGCCCAGGATCTTGCCGCTGGCCACCAGGCTTTCGCTGAAGGGTTCGGCGTTGAACAGGATCACCAGGGCCGCGAACAGGAACAGACCGGCCACGGCGCGCATGCGGGCGGGACGCGAGAGCTTGGCCAGGGTGGCCGCCGGGCCTTCGGGCTCTTCTTCCTCACAGGGACGGCGGGCGATGATGCACATGTAGCCCACATAGATGCCCAGGAAGACCACGCCGTCGAACAGGGTCAGGGAGCCCTTGAGCGGGATCAGCAGGGCATAGAGGGTGGCCATGCCCAGGAAGAGGATGTCGGTGCGCTTTTCTTCGTGCAGGGCCACATAATTATGGAAGCGGCCCGCGAAGATCAGCACGATGGCCGTCCAGCCGATACCGATGAGCAGCCGGTTGGCGCCCGTCATATTGGCGATGGCATAATGCGAGTAGGCGCTTTCGGGATGCTGGCCCGCCATCCAGGTAAAGTACATGTCCACGGCGTATTCGGGCAGCACGGCGATGAAGGCCACCACGGCCACGGCCACGGCCTGGGGGATGTCGAGCTGGGCCACTTCGCAGGCCCAGGTCAGCAGGAAAGACGCGCCCAGGATGGCCAGGCCGGCCAGTACGGCCACCAGCATGGGGGAAACGTCCGCAGGGGCAAGGCGCAGGGCCAGGCCCGGCAAGGTCATGAGGATAGCCAGAAGGTAGGGACGCAGGTCGCGCAAAGACATGACGGTCTCCTTGGCGGGGTTTGGGTTTTACACAAAAAAAAAGACCTTGGCTGCATGCAGTCATGCGGCCAAGGTCTCACTAGTCGGCAGGGCCAACGGCAGCACCAGACGTGATGTCAGGCTGTTGATGCTGCCAGGGTCTCAAGGACCCAGTTACTCCCCTTAGGTGCGGACAAAATAGTTGCTCTCTCTCCGCCTGTCAAGCCTGAATCCGCCTTTTCCGTCCCGTGGCCGTTCCCCGGATTGCAGGGCAGATGCCTCTCTGCTATGAGTAGCGTCATGAACATCATCTGCCCTCAATGCGGTTTCAGCCGTCCTTTCCCTCCCGATCGCGCTCCGGCGCATTCGGTGATCGCCACCTGCCCCCAGTGTTCCTGCCGCTTCCGCTTCCATCCCCAGGATGGCAGCAGCGAACAGCTTTCGCCCGTCCGCAATGAAGCCGCCCCGGCGGCCAGCGACCTGCCCCCCGGCGCCATCATCCCCGGCATGGGGGATGACGGGAAAGGCGGGGCCCCCTGCCGCCGCGAAGATCCCCGCGAGGAGATCCCGCCCTTCCGGCCCCGTGACCGGCAGGAAGAGCCCAAGCCGCAGGCAGACGACGAGCCGCTTGAAGATGACTTCCGGGACGACGACGCCGACGACGACCGCCCCGGCCTGCCTTCCGGCAACCCCTGGGACGTGGCGCCCGCGCCTTCGGGCTGGATGGTGGCCTTTTACCGTACGGCCACGCGCATCATGTTCGGCGCGCCGGCCTTCTTCAGCTGCCTGCGCCCGCATCGCCGCTCCCTGCGCGCCCTGAGCTTCTACCTGATCGTCAGCGTCATCCTTTCCGTGGTGCAGCTGCTCTGGATGCGCGGCATGACCTCCATGCTCGTGGACGGCGGCATGGACCCGCAGATGCAGCAGATGATGGCCAGCACCCTGGCCATCCATGAGAGCATGCCCCTGTTCGTGCTCAAGCAGGTGGCCTTCGTGACCCTGCAGCTGTATGTGCAAAGCGCCCTGCTCTATCTCATGTACCGGCTCATCCTGCGCGACAAGCCGGAATTCGACCTGATCTTCCAGGTCAGCGCCTACGGCTCGGCGCCCATGCTGCTGTGCGTCATCCCCGTGCTGGGAGCGCTCACCGGCCTGGTCTGGAGCCTGGCCTGCACCCTTGTGGGCTACAAGACCGTGCTGTGCCTGGACTGGAGCCAGACGTTGCTGGGCTACGCGCCCGTTTTCCTGCTGGAGATGTTCCTGCTCCTGCAAGTGATGCAGATGCTCTAGCCCCATATCGACCTGGCCTTTTCCCCCTCCGCCCGTGCCACCCATGAACGAAAACCCTTCCCAGCCCGTCCAGGACGCTCCCGCTCCTGGAGAAAAAAACGGTTTCGACCTCACCCGGCTGCTGCTGCCGGGAAGCATCGTCCTGGCCCTGTGCCTGCTGCTCTGCATCTGGCTGTGCATCGACATCTTCATCTGGCCGCTGGGCACGCGCCAGCGCATCCTCATGTGCCTGCTGCTGTTTGCCCTGCTCCTGCTGCTGGGCCTGGGCGCCTGCCTGTGGCGCGGCATCTACCTGCCCCTGCTCACGGCCCTGCGCGAACTGGGCCCCGATGCCGACGGACGCATGCCGCAGGGCTCGCCCGTGCCCGCCATCACCTGCCGCATCCGCCGCATGCACGAGAACATGCAGCGCACCCGCCTGGCCCTTGAGGAAAGCCACGAGAACCTGCGCCAAAACCTGCGCCAGACCGAAAAGATGGCCCTGGTGGGCAAACTGGCCGCCGGGGTGGCCCACTCCATCCGCAACCCGCTGACGGGCCTCAAGCTGCGCCTGTTCTCCTTCACCCGGGGCATGGAGCTTTCCCCGGCCCAGCAGGAAGACGTGCAGGCCATGAACGAGGCCGTGCGGCACATGGAAGCCATCACCAGCAATTTTCTGGAATTTTCGCGCCGTCCGCGCCTGAGCAAGGAGCCGCTGGACATGAGCGAGGTGCTGGACCGCACCCTCATCCTGCTGCAACCGCGCATGGAAGCCTACAAGGTGACCCTGCGCCGCACGCGGCACGCGCCCCTGCCCCGGGTGGACGGCGATGCCGAACAGCTGCGCGAGGCTCTGGCCAACCTCATCATCAATGCCTGCGAAGCCGCCGGTACCGACGGGGAAGTGCGCATCAGCGAAGAGCGCGGCCGCCTGGCCCCGCTGGGGCCCGTGGTGGTCATCCGCATCGAGGACAGCGGCCCCGGCGTGCCCGAAGAGCTGCACGAGGTCATCTTCCAGCCCTTCATGAGCACCAAGGTGGAGGGCACGGGCCTGGGCCTGCCCATCGCCCGGCGCATCTTTGAAGAACACGGCGGCTGGCTGCACCTGCACAACGCACCGGGACACGGGGCCAGCTTCGTCATGGTACTGCCTGTCCGCAAGGGGGACGACGTATGGCTGAGATCCTCATAGTCGACGACGACCACCACCTGCGTCAGGGCTTCCAGCGCCTGCTGGACGCCGAAGGCTACGAGACGCGCACCGCCGCCTCGGCCGAGGAGGCCCTGAACCTCATGCGGGAAAGGATGCCGCAATGCGTGGTCATGGACGTGCGCATGCCCGGCATGGACGGTCTGGAAGCGCTCAAGCGGATGCGTGCCCTGGAGGGCTGTCCGCCGGTGGTCATCATGACGGCCTATTCCACCACCGAGACCGCCATCGAAGCCACCCGGCTGGGGGCCTTCGACTACATGCTCAAGCCCTTCGACATCCCGCAGGTGCTGGAGCTGCTGCAACGGGCCCTGGCCGCGGGCGAGAGCCAGCGCCGCCACGAGGCCCAGTCCGCCGAGGAGGCTCTGGGCGAAGAGGACGACATCCGCCTGGTGGGGCATACGCCCCCCATGCAGGAGCTGTACAAGGCCATCGGCCGCGTGGCGCCCACCGATGCCCTGGTGCTGATCCGGGGCGAATCCGGCACGGGCAAGGAGCTGGTGGCCAATGCCATCTGGCGCTACAGTCCGCGCTCCCGCCGCCCGTTCTCGGTCATCAACTGCGTGGCCATCCCCGACACCCTGCTGGAGAGCGAACTTTTCGGTTATGAACGCGGGGCCTTCACCGGCGCGCAGCACCGCCGCATCGGCCGTATCGAACAGGCCGCGGGCGGCACCATCTTCCTGGACGAGATCGGCGACATGCCGCCGGGCATCCAGGCCAAACTGCTGCGCCTGCTGCAGGAAAAACAGATCCAGCGTCTGGGCGGGCATGACTCCATCGACGTGGACGTGCGCATCATCGCCGCCACCAACGCCAATCTGGAGCAGGCCGTGGCCGACGGGCGTTTCCGCGAGGACCTTTACTACCGTCTCAAGGTGGTGACCCTCCGGACCCCGCCGCTGCGCGAACGGCG
This sequence comes from Desulfovibrio sp. SGI.102, assembly GCF_050314315.1. Classification (NCBI taxonomy): domain Bacteria; kingdom Pseudomonadati; phylum Thermodesulfobacteriota; class Desulfovibrionia; order Desulfovibrionales; family Desulfovibrionaceae; genus Desulfovibrio; species Desulfovibrio sp. SGI.102. The sequence goes on from NZ_JBNPNC010000039.1 coordinate 20,883, forward strand.
CGAGGACATCCCGGCCCTGGCGGCCTTTTTGCTGCACCGGCAGGCCGCCGAGCTGCACCGGCCCGATCCCGGTCTGGAAGAAGAGGCCCTGCGCTATCTGGCCGGTCTGGACTGGCCCGGCAACGTGCGCGAACTTTCCAATGCCCTGCAAAAGGCCCTGGTCTTCAACAGCGGCGCCCCGGTGAGCATCCGCGACCTGCAGCTGGTGCTGGATTCCCCGGCAGTGCATCCCCCCGCGGCGGGCCTCAGCATCAACGGCAACGGCGATACCGGCCCTGCCCCGGGCGTACGCCGCTCCCCCGTCGGCACCGGGAACGGCTTCCACGAAGGGGAAGCTCCTGTCGAAGACGCCCCGGCTTCTGCTGGCGTACCTCACAACGACGAACAGCGCAGCCTGGCCAGCATCGTCACGGCCTGCCTCCGGTCCGGCGATCCTTCGCCCTTCGACACCTGCATGGACATCATGGGCAGGGCCGTGGTGCGCGAGGCCCTGCGCCAGTGCCGGGGCAACCGCTCGCAGGCGGCCCGCCTGCTGGGCCTTTCCCGCCCCACCCTGCTGGCGCGCATGGAAAAATACGGCCTGAAGATCGAGACCCGCATCAGCGACGAATGAGGGCCGCGGGACAAACGCCCGTCACCGCTTCAATGCTCCGCCATCCCAGGGCCTGCCGGTCTCCGGCGGGCCTTCTTTTTTGCCTGTCGGCACGGCGGCCTTCCCGACACACCCCGGTACGGATGTCCCGCCCGAAAACGTCCCGCCGTACGCGCGTGAGGCTCCCTCCGCCATGCCCTGCCACGCCCTCAGCCCCCAGGCACAGCCCCAAACGACCCGCCCGGTGACGGCACCTTCCCCCGCCGCACGGTTTTGCGGCATGGCAAGGCCAACTTTCCCGGCCAACGGGCACAAAAAAAGGCGCCGCCCCGAAGGGCAGCGCCTAGAAAAGTCAGGACCGGCCGAACTTACTTGTTCAGGCAGCAGACGTCGTCCACCTTGAAGAAGGCAGCGGCCTTGGCGCCACACACGGGGCAGCTGTCACAGGGGCCTTCGTGGGTGTAGCCGCAGACCTTGCAGACGTAGAAGTCGACGTTGTCGAAAGCGTGGTTGTCAGCGGCAGCCTTCTTGTACAGGTTGGCGTGCACTTCTTCCACCTTGTTCACCATGTCCATGTACTTGGCCACGGCGGTCTGGCCTTCGGCTTCGGCTTCCTTGATCATTTCAGGATACATCTTGGTGAACTCGTAGGTCTCACCACCGATGGCGTCCTGCAGGTTGGCGGCGGTGTCGCCGATCTTGCCAGCGTTCTTCAGATGGGTGTGGGCGTGGATGGTTTCGGCGGCGGCAGCGGCGCGGAACACCTTGGCCACACCGGACAGGCCTTCCTTGTCGGCAGCCTGGGCGTAGGCGAGGTATTTGCGGTTGGCCTGGGATTCACCGGCGAAAGCAGCCATCAGGTTTTCGAGAGTCTTGCTCATTGTGGTTCTCCTTGGGGGGTATATGTTCAAAAAAATGTTGTCTCAATCAGGAACGATTCCTGTTTACAGAAAATTCATGCCTTTGTAAAGCATTTTTTTGCGTATTTTTATTTCCGCCTCCAATAAATAAGGCCCGAATGGCCCGCGTCAATGTCCCGGAGCCGGATTAGCACCGTCTTTCCTGCACAAAAACGCCCTTTGTTCCATGCCCTGTCCGCAAAGCTTGCGAGCCGGGCCAAGGCAGGCTAAAAAAACGGCATGACAGCGACCACATCCCTTGCACAAGCCCTTTCGGCCCAGGACATCATCCGCCATTATGACCTGATGCCCCACGTGGAAGGCGGCCACTACCGGCGCGTCTGGTGCAGCTCGCAGGATCTGCAGCCCGAGAGCCTTCCCTGCGGCATCTACGGCAGCCGCCCGTGCAGCACGAGCATCCTGTATCTGTTGCAGGCGGGCGAGCGCTCACGCCTGCACCGCATCCGCCAGGATGAGTTATGGCATTTCCATCTGGGCGGCCCTTTGCGCCTGTACTGCCTGACCCCTGACGGCAAGGAGCTGGACAGGATACTGGGGGCCGACATCCTGGCCGGCCAGCATCTGCTGCTGCCCATGCCCGGCGGCTGCTGGTTCGGCGCCGAACCCTGCCCGGGGACGGATTTTTCCCTGGTCTCCTGTACGGTGGCGCCGGGCTTCGATTTTCGTGACTTCGAGCTGGCCAAGGCGGCCTGTCTGGTACGCCGCTATCCTTTTGCCAAAGAAGGCATCGAACATTTTTGCCGGCTGCCTGACGGCTGTCCCGATCCCGGGAAAGGCTGCCGGGGATGAGCCGCTTCCCCATCCCCGCGGCCGATGCCGCCGCCCCCTTCCAGACCGAGATCATCATCCGGCGCAGCCGTTTTTTGACCCACTGCGCGCATACGCCCGGCATGGAAGCCGCCCGCGCCTTCGTGGAGCAGATCCGCACCAAACACGCCGACGCCACCCACAACTGCTGGGCTTTCGTGGCCGGGGCTCCGGGACACAGCGGCCAGGTGGGCTTCTCGGATGACGGCGAACCGCACGGCACGGCCGGGCGCCCCATGCTGCAGGTGCTGCTGCATTGCGGCGTGGGCGAGATCACCATGGTGGTCACGCGCTGGTTCGGCGGCGTCAAACTGGGCACCGGCGGCCTGGTGCGCGCCTATCAGGATTCGGTGCGCGAGAACCTGGCCACCCTGCCGCTGGCTGAAAAAGTGCCTACCGTGGAGCTGGACGTGCAGCTGGACTATGCCCATCTGGACCGCCTGCACCGCCTGCTGCCCACCTTCGAGGCCCGCGTCTGCGCCGAGGCCTACGATCAGGCCGCCCGGGTACGCATCTGCCTGCCCGAGGCCCTGCGCGGCCCCTTCGAGGAAGCCATCGCCGGACGTACCGACGGCCGCGCCCGCTGTACGCCGGTCGAGGAAGCGTGAGGCAGGGGGCTGCCGCAAGACACGTCCTGCCGTCCCCCTCAAAGCGTCTCCGGCATATCCACAAGAAGGCTTCCCGCCCGAGCCGGCCCGCGCACCCGGCAGGCGCAGGCCCGTCCGCCTTTTCAGGCACGCTCCTTCCAGGGGAAGATGGCCAGCAGTCCCCGACCGGGATACGGCCCCCCCCAATATAAAAATAAGCCCCGCCTGCTGTCCGGCAGACGGGGCTCGTCCATTCTTCCAACTCGGCGGGAGGAGATCCGTTCTCCCCCGGCAGCGTCCTTACTGTATCACCTTCACCGGTACATCGGGAGCCAGGCGCACGATACCGTCGATGATGACCTGTTCCCCGGCCTTGAGCTCGCCTTCCACCACGCTGATGTCGCCAGACTCAAAGAGGATGTTCACCTTGCGGTAAGAGGCCTTGCCGTCGGCACCGGCCACATAGAGGTAATTTTCCTCACGGCCGCTCTGCACGGCCCGGCTGGGGATGGCCAGGGCCTGGCGCGCCATGCCCAGCGGCAGTTCCACGGTCACGAACTGGCCGGGCCAGAGGCGACGGTTCTCATTGTCGAAGGTGGCACGCAGCTGGATGGTGCCGGTGGTGGTATCCACGCTGTTTTCCACCAAGGTCAGCAGGCCCTTTTCGGTCTGCCCGCCCGTGGGGGTCACGTCCACTTCCACAGGTCCGGCATGCATGCGGTCGAGGATCAGGGAAAGATGCCGCTCCGGCACCGAAAAGGTCACATAGATGGGCGAAAGGGTGTCGATGCTGACGATGGGGGTGGTATCGGAGCTGCGCACCATATTGCCCTTGTCCACCTTGAGACCGCCCACACGACCGCTGATGGGCGCGCGCAGGGTACAGTAGGAAAGGTCGAGGGCGGCGCTTTCCACCGCGGCCTTGTCGGCCTGCACGGTGGCGCGCAGGGCCGCGGCCTCGGTGGCGGTCTGCTCGTAGGCCTCGCGGCTCACATAGCCGTTGCCCACCAGCTTGCCGTAACGGCCCGCATCGTTAGTGGCCTTGTGCAGCTGGGCCTCGGACTTGGCCAGCTGGCCCTTCTTTTCGCGCAGGGTGGCTTCAAAGGGTCGCGTATCGATGGTCAGCAGCACATCGCCTTCCTTCACGTCCTGGCCTTCCGTAAAATGCACCTTTTCTATCTCGCCGGTCACACGGGGAGTGAGCCCCACACTGGCGGAAGCCTTGACGTTGCCCACAGCGCCGAGCACGCGCGGCACGTCCTGCGGCTGTACCGTCATCACATGCACGGGCGCGGCCTGTCTGCCGCCCTGTCCGTCCTTGTCGCCGGAACAGGAGGCCAGCACGGGGACGAGCAGCAGCAGGAAGATGGCAAGATGTTTCATGGCAGCCCTCACGATTTTCTGAATGATGCCTCAAAAACGTTGCACACCAGACACATCGCGTCAAGAAAACAAATGTGTGGTCCTGCCCGGGAGCGCTTGCCCTCCCTGCCTTCCCGGACGGACAGCGGCCCCGGGACAATTGACTTTCCCCCCTGTGCGGGCATAATAATCCCGCGGCGGGAGAGCCCGCGAACTCATCCGAAATTTCCGATGCTGGAGGCACAAGAATTGGCAAAAAACCGCGCATTGCAACAGTGGCGGGTGGAAGATTCCATCGAACTGTACGGTATCCGCAACTGGGGAGCCGGCTTTTTTACGGTGTCCGATGAAGGGGACGTGGTCGTCTGCCCGCAGGGCCCAAAGGGCCCGCAGATCTCCATACCGGAGATCATCTCCGGCTTGCGTGAACGCGGCTATGACATGCCCGTGCTGCTGCGCGTGGAAAACATCCTGGACTCCCGTATCGCCAGCCTGCACGAGTCCTTCCGCAAGGCCATCAAGAACCTGAACTATCAGGGCGAGTACCGCGGCGTCTTCCCCATCAAGGTCAACCAGCAGCAACAGGTGGTGGAAAAGATCGCCCAGTTCGGCTCCCGCTACCATCACGGTCTGGAAGTGGGCTCCAAGGCGGAGCTCATCGCCGCCGTCTCCCTGATGCGCGATACCGAAGCCTGCATCGTCTGCAACGGCTACAAGGATGAGGAGTTCATCGACCTGGGCCTGCAGGCCCAGCGCCTGGGCTTCAACCTCTTCTTCGTGCTGGAGATGCCCAGCGAACTGGACGTTCTGCTCTCCCGCAGCCGTGAACTGGGCATCCGCCCCAACATCGGCGTGCGCGCCAAGCTCTCGGTCAAGGCCAGCGGCCACTGGACCGACTCCGGTGGCGAGCGCTCCACCTTCGGCCTTTCCCCGGCCCAGATCGTGGACGTGGTGGACAAGCTCAAGGCCTGCGACATGCTGGACTGCTTCCGCCTGCTGCACTACCACCTGGGCTCGCAGGTCTCCAACATCCGCGACATCCGCACCGGCGTCATGGAAGGCGCGCGCCTTTATGTGGGCCTGGTGCAGGAAGGCGCGCCCATGGGCTACCTTGACCTGGGCGGCGGTCTGGCCGTGGACTACGACGGCTCGCACACCAATTACATCTCGTCGCGCAACTACAATCTGGACGAATACAGCGCCGACATCGTGGAAGCCATCATGAGCATCCTCGACGAGCAGCAGGTGCCGCACCCGCACATCATCACCGAATCCGGCCGCGCCACCGTGGCCTACTATTCCGTGCTGCTGTTCAACGTGCTGGACGTGAGCGCCGTGGAAGAGGCCCAGCTGCCCGCCGAGCTGCCCGAAGACACCCCCGAGCCCGTGCTGAACATGCGCGAGGTCTACGGCAACATCAGCCTGCGCAACCTGCAGGAATGCTACAACGACGCCATCTACTACCGTGACGAGATGCGCAAGCTCTTCTCCACGGGCCGCGTGAACCTGCGCCAGCGTACCCTTTCGGAGCGTTTCTTCTGGGCCATCATCATGCGCATCGCCCAGGAAAAGGTGAAGCTCAAGACCGTGCCCCGCGACCTGCAGGACATCGACGTGAGCCTGGCCGACATCTACTACGGCAACTTCAGCGTCTTCCAGTCCCTGCCGGACAGCTGGGCCATCGACCAGCTCTTCCCGGTGATGCCGGTGCACCGCCTCAACGAGTTCCCCTCGCGCCAAGGCATCATCTCGGACATCACCTGTGACTCTGACGGCCGCATCGACCACTTCATCGACCCGCAGGGCCTCAAGACCACCCTGGACCTGCATCCCCTGAAGGACGGCGAGGAATACTATCTGGGCGTCTTCCTGGTGGGTGCCTATCAGGAGACTTTGGGCGACCTGCACAACCTCATGGGCGATACCAACGTGGTCTCCATCCGCGTCGATCCCGACGGCGGCTATGAGTACGTGCGCGAGATCCGGGGCGACTCCGTGGCCGACATCCTGAGCTATGTGGAATACGACCCCCGCCGTATCCTGGACGACCTGCGCGCCACGGCCGAACGCGCCGTGCGGGCCGGACGCCTGACCCCCAGCGACCGCTTTGCCGTGCTCCAGGCTTTTGAAGACGGCCTGCGCGGCTACACCTATTTCGAACGCTAGGAAAGAGGGCGCTCGCAGGGGAAGGGACCTTTTCCCGGAGCTGGAAAGCCCCTCTCCTTGCGCCTCTCCAAAGCGCTTTCTGCAAACGTCGAACGCCCGGCATTTCCTGCCGGGCGTTCTTGTTTTGCCGCACGGGACGCGCCACACGAAGACAGCCAGATCGCACGCCGA
>NZ_JBNPNC010000040.1:0-26758 GCF_050314315.1 Desulfovibrio sp. SGI.102
GCGGCAAAGGAAAAGTCCGTGGTGCCGGGGCAGATGTCCTCGGTCTGCATGCAGCGGATGATGCCGATCTTCTTCATGAGAGCCTCCTTGGTTTGCTTATCGGGCCTGGGGCGCCTCCTCATGGTCTTCGGGGATGACGTAGCCAAGCAGGTCGTCACGCACGATGGCGTCCAGTTCCGCCCGGTCATGGGCCGGGGTCTCGGTGAACAGGAAGCCGAAGTGGGAATAGCGGTCGTAGAAGCCGCGGCGCAGGTGCAGGACCTTGTGGAAGCGGGCGCAGAGGGCGTCGTAGTCGAAGCACCGCACCGGCGGGCAGGCGGCGGGCTTGTTGAGCACGATGAGGGTGTAGAGCTTGTCCTCGCGGCCGGGCAGGATGCTGTCCCAGTCCGGGCGCCGGTCGTCCAGATAGCAGCCGTAGGTGGGGAAGCCCCAGGCGAAGAGGCTGATGTCCGTGCAGCACCAGCCCGCGAAGCGCAGCGGGTTGAACTCGATGGGCACCATATGGCCGTCGGCGTCGCGGCGCAGTTCCACATGGACGGGGTAATCGCGCAGGCCCAGGCGCTCGTTGATCTGGTCGAACCACGCTTCCAGCGGCCCGGACATGCGGCGGATGATGTCCGCGCTGGTGTAATACAGGCGGTCGCTCACATCTTCGGAAGAGGCGAAGTCGTGCTGGAGGATGTTGCAGATGACGGCCTCGCCGCTGCTGTTGAAATAGACGTCCACGGCATATTCCGTGCCCTGGATGAGGGATTCCAGCAGCCAGACCTGGTTGTCCAGCACGGCGGCGGGATATTCCTTGCGCCAGCGCACGGCGCTGGCCGCGATGTCGTCACGGGCGGCGCGCCACTGCTGGGCGTTCTCGATGCTGTAGACGCCCAGGCTGAAGAAGCCCACCGCAGGCTTGAGCACGCAGGGACCGGGCAGGCTTTCGAAATGGGTCTCCATGACGTCCCGCAGGGTCAGCTCGCGGAAATGGAAATCGGGGAAGAGCGGGGCCAGACGCTGGCGGAACAGCAGCTTGTTCTTGAGCAGTTCGGTGGCGCGCACCAGCCCGGCATTGCCCGAACGGCTGTAGAGCCAGTCCAGGGCGTTTTCCGAATTGCTGTACAGGCGCTGCCCCTGGCAGCACAGACGGCCGAAGTCGCGGCTGGAGACAAGGTCGAGGTGCAGCCCGTAATCCAGCCCGGCCTGCCGGGCAGCGGGCGTATCCAGGACAGGTTCCTGCCGGTCGGCGGCAAAGGTGGCCAGCTCCGGCGAGACATACGGATCTTCCAGAATGATCATGGGGCCCCTCGTGCAGCATGGCTGCGTAAAAAGCGCAGGGCCGGGATGTTTCCTGACCCTGCGCGATGTGGTGGCTGGAGAAGCACCCGGAACCCCTCCCCGCGAGGACGGCTCCGGCAGTGGCGGGAAATGTCTCACGATGGCACGGGCTTTCCCGCGGAGCCGGGCACCATCATTTTAAGATCGTGTGCAGGGGGAGAGCCTCCCCCTGCGTTCGTTTTTGTTAATCCAGCACGCGGAAGTACACGGCAGGCTGGCGCAGCATGCCGGTGTCCAGGGTGCGCTGCAGGGCGGTGCTCATGGCTTCTTCGGTGGTCTCATGGGTCATGAAGACCAGCGGCACGCCCTTGCCTTCGTCGGTACGCTGGATGACCTGGGCCATGCTCACGCCCTGGTCGGCCATGCAGCCGGCCAGATCGCGCAGCACGCCGGGCTCGTCCTCGACCATGACGCGCACATAGTAGCGCGAACGCCATTCCGCGGGCGGCACGATGCTGGCGCGGGGCAGGTCGTCACAGGCGTAGCCGGTGTTGTGCGGGTTCTCGTCACGGGCCACGGCCATGAGGTCGGCCAGCACGGCACCGGCGGTGGGCAGGTCGCCCGCGCCGCGGCCGTGGAAGAAGAGCGAGCCGCAGGCATTGCCGCTGACGCGAACGGCGTTGTACACGCCGCCCACGCGGGCCAGCAGCACCGTATAGGGCACCAGGGCCGGAAACACGCCCGCCTCCAGCCGCACCTTGTCGTCGGGCTGGCCGGGCTCGCGGCGTTCGCGCACCTGGGCGATGAGCTTGATGCGGTAGCCGAACTCGCGGGCCAGGGCGATGTCCAGGCTGGACATGCCGCGGATGCCGCGCACGGGCATGGCCGTATAGGGATAATTGACCCCGTAGGCCAGGCGGATGAGCAGGGTCAGCTTGTGGGCCGCATCGTGACCGTCGATGTCCAGGGTGGGATCGGCTTCGGCATAGCCCAGCTGCTGGGCCTGTTTGAGGGCCACATCGAAGTCCAGACCGTTGGAGGTCATCTCGGACAGGATGTAGTTGCTGGTGCCGTTGAGGATGCCCATCAGGGACGAGATGCGGTTACCGGCCAGGCTGGTGCGCAGGGCCTCCACCACGGGGACGGCGCCGGCAACACTGGCCTCGTAGCGCAGGATGCGGCCCTTGCCGGCGGCTTTCTGGAACAGGGCGAGCCCTTCCTCGGCCAGCAGGGCCTTGTTGGCGGTGACGATGTGCTTGCCGGCGTCCAGGGCGCGGTCGATGATGGTACGCGGGGCGTCGATGCCGCCCATGAGCTCCACCAGCACGTCGATCTCGGGATCGTTGATCAGCTCGTCAGGGTTGGTGGTCAGGTCGGCTCCGGGAGGCAGGGGCACGGTGCGCGCCTTCTGGGCATTGCGCACCAGCACCTTCTTGACCTGGATGTCCCGGCCCGTACGCTGACGGATGATGCCGGCGTTCTCTTCCAGCAGGCGGGCAAGACCGCCGCCCACGGTGCCGAACCCGGCCAGACCCACTACCAGAGGCTTGTTGCTGTCGGCCATAGTGTCCCCTAATCGCTGGAGCCGCCGAGCAGGCGGCGGATGTTGCGCACGGCCTGACGGGTGCGGTGATCGTTCTCGATGAGGGCGAAGCGCACGTACTCGTCACCGTAGGCGCCAAAGCCCAGGCCCGGAGAGACGGCCACCTGCGCTTCGGTGAGCAGCAGCTTGGAGAATTCCACGGAACCCATCTTGCGGAACTCTTCGGGGATGCGGGCCCAGACGAACATGGTCGCCTTGGGCGCGGGCACTTCCCAGCCGATGCGGTTGAGGCCGTCGATGAGCCAGTCTCGGCGCTGGCGGTAGATGTCGCAGATCTTGGTGACTTCTTCGTCGCCGCTGCGCATGCCCACGGTGGCCGCGATCTGGATGGGCTGGAAGATGCCGTAGTCCAGGTAGCTCTTGATGCGGCTCAGGGCGTGGATGAGCTTGGGGTTGCCCAGGCAGAAGCCCACGCGCCAGCCGGGCATGGAGTAGCTCTTGGACATGGTGTAGAATTCCACGCCCACGTCCTTGGCGCCCTTGGCCTGCAGGAAGCTGGGGGCCTTGTAGCCGTCGAAGACCAGGTCGGCATAGGCCAGGTCATGGATGACCCAGATGTTGTTCTCCTTGGCGAATTCCACGACCTTTTCAAAGAAGGCCAGGTCGGTCACTTCCGTGGTGGGGTTGTGGGGATAGCACAGGAAAAGCAGCTTGGGACGGGGCCAGGCCTGCTTGGTGGCGGCGGTCAGGTCCTCGAAAAAGTCACGGCCGGGCCCGATGGGCACGCTGCGCACGTCGGCGCCGGCGATGATGGGCGCATACTTGTGGATGGGATAGGTGGGGTCGGGAGCCAGCACCACGTCGCCGGGCGAGAGCATGGCCAGCGAAAGGTGGGCGAGACCTTCCTTGGAACCCATGGTCACGATGGCTTCGGTGTTGGGATCGAGGTCCACATCATAGAGGCGCTTGTAGCGTTCGCACACGGCGTCGCGCAGATGGGGGATGCCGCGGGAGAGCGAATAGCGATGGTTCACCGGCTTCTGTGCGGCTTCCACCAGCTTGTCCACGATGTGCGGCGGGGTGGGAATGTCGGGATTTCCCATGCTGAAGTCAACGATATCGATATTCTGGCGACGCAGCTTCATTTTAAGGTCGCCTACCACCGCGAAAACGTAGGGGGGCAGGCGCTGGATGCGCGAGAACTCTTCCATGGGGACGCTTCTCCTGCTGAAGTTCAAAAACTTCAGCCAGATTAGCCAGTGCGTTCGGCATTTGTAAAGCACTTTGCCAAGATAAGGGCTTTGCGCTACCGTGGTCGGTATTGGACAGGCTACGCCATCTCACGGACCCTTTATCGCCCTTCAACCATCGAGGACCGCATGGAACACCATATCCGTTTCGACGCTGACGCCATGACCCTGTATCTGCTGGACCAGCGCGCCCTGCCCGGGCGCGAGGACTACCTGCCCATCCGCACCCTGGACGAGACCATCCGGGCCCTGCAGGTGATGGTGGTGCGCGGCGCTCCGGCCATCGGCGTCACGGCCGGTTTCGGCTGCGTGCTGGCCCTTGAGGAACTGCGCCGCAGCCTGCCTGCCGGTGCCGACTGGCGCACGGCCTATGACCAGGCCCTGGTGCGTCTGGAGGCGGCCCGGCCCACGGCCGTGAACCTGCGCTGGGGCGTGGAGCGCATGCGGGCCCTGTGGCGGGCCCATGCCGGTCTGGAGATGGAGGCCCTCATCCCCGTCCTGCTGGCCGAGGCCGAGACCATGCGCCGCGAGGACGTGGAGATCTGCCGCGAGATCGGCCGCCACGGGGCGTCCTGCATCAACGACGGCGACACCGTGCTCACCCACTGCAATGCCGGGGCCCTGGCCACGGCCGGTTACGGCACGGCCCTGGGCGTCATCCGCGGCGCCCTGGAAGCGGGCAAGAAGGTGCGGGTCATCGCCGACGAGACGCGCCCCTTCCTGCAGGGTGCGCGCCTGACCGCCTGGGAACTGCAGCAGGACGGCATCGACGTGCGCGTGGCCTGCGACAATGCCTGCGCCCTGCTGATGCAGAAGGGCCTGGTGCAGTGCGTGGTGGTGGGGGCCGACCGCATCGCGGCCAACGGCGACGCCGCCAACAAGATCGGCACTTTCGGCGTGGCCCTGCTGGCCAAGCATTTCGGCATCCCCTTCTATGTGGCGGCGCCCCTGTCCACCATCGACCCGCGCACGCCCGACGGCGCGCACATCCCCATCGAGGAGCGCCCCGACCGGGAAGTGACCCATGTGGGCGAGACCCGCATCGTCCCCGAAGGGGTGCCGGTCTTCAATTTTGCCTTCGACGTGACGCCCGCTGACTGCATCACGGGCATCATCACGGAAAAGGGCGTCCTGCGCGCGCCCTACGGCCCGGCCATCGCCGCGGCCCTCAAAGCCTGAGCCTGCACGGACGGCACCATGCCGTCCGTTTTTTCTTCCCCTGTCCGGAAAGGAGTGCCCATGAAAGAACTTACCTTGCTGGCCGACAGCAGAGCGCCGCTGGCCTTCCATCTGGAGACGTCCGCCGCCGTGGCCCACTGGAACCTGCGGGACGTGCCCGGCGACCACATCTCGCTGCCTGCCCTGTGCGATGCCCGGCTGACGGAGATCCGGCGCGAGCACGCCGTATGGGCCTGCCGGACGGGCCTCAGGCCCGTGGAGGGGGCGCTGCTGCACGAGCATTTCCAGGCCGGGGAAAAGCTATCCATGTGGTGGTGTTCGCTGCTCTACGAGCGCCATCCCAAGATGACGCCCCTGCTTTACGAGATCTACAAGCTGCGTACCCTGGAGCATCTGCTGGACGAGGGCGGCTTCACGGCCCTGCGTCTGGTGGGCGGCGACGACCGGCTGTGCGAGACCCTGCTGGCGCTCTGCCAGGCCACGGGGCGGCAGTTCGCGGACTATCACGATCCCAAGTGCCGTGACGGACGCGACCGCAGCCGGCTGCGCCGCATCTATGAGGCTTGCCCCTCCCTGCTGCGCGCGGCCGGGCGCTTCCTCCACTGGTGGTTCCGGGTGCGCCTGCCCCTCCGGCCCAGGGGCGGGGCCCTGCCCACCCTGCCGCCCGCGCATGTGACCACGGGCACCATCGCCACCTATTTCCCCAATGTGGACATGGAAGCCGTGGCAGCGGGCCGCTTCCGCTCCCGTTACTGGGAGGGCCTGCACGACGCCCTGTGCGCGGCGGCGGCCAGGACGCCCGTGCGCTGGCTGTTCATCCGCTTCCCGTCGCCGCAGATGGATCTGGCCGGCTGCATCAGGATGCGGGATCGTCTGCGGGCCGCACGGCAGGACGGCGTGAGCTTCCACTATCTGGAGGAATTCCTCACGACCGCCGACCTGCGGGCCGCCTGGAAGCGCTATCTGCGTCTGGCCTGGACCAGCCGCCGTCTGGAGGCCTCCATGCGCGAGCTTTGCCGTTTCGAGGGCTCCCGCCTGAACTTTTGGGCCTATATGGCCGAGGACTGGGCCGAGACCTTCCGGGGCTGGCGCTGTCTGGAGCGCTGCCTGCAACAGCGCGGCATCGACAATTACGTGAAGGCCGCCGGGCCCCAGCGCTGGTTCACCTTCCCGCTGGAGAACTGCCCTTGGGAACGCATGCTGACCCATGCCGCCCACACCACGCCCGGCGCGGGCGGGCCCGTGTACGGGGCGCAGCATTCCACCATCCGGCCCACGGACTTCCGCTATTTCGACGATCCGGTCACCTTCACGGACAGCGCCTGCGCGCCCTTCCAGCCCGACCGCATCTGCGCCAACGGGCAGGGGGCCCTGCGGCAGTGGCAGGCCGCCGGTGTGCCGCAGGAGCGTCTGGAGCTGGTGGAGGCCCTGCGCTACATGTATCTCGTCGATGCCCGCAAGTCCGCCGTGCCGCCGCAGGAAGGGCAGACGCACCACCGCCTGCTGGTGGTGACCGGCTTTTTTGCCGACGAGACCGCCGACCATGTGCGTCTGCTGGCCCGGGCCGTGCACGCGGGCCTGCTGGACGGCTGGGAGATCGTGGTCAAGCCGCATCCCTATCTTTCCGTGGAGGCCGACCTGCGTCACGAGCTGGGGGCCCAGGCCGGGCGCCTGCGTTTTGCCGACGGCCCCATCGCCACCCATCTGGTGCCCGGTACCGTGGTCTGGTCGTCCGCTTCCACCACCGTGGTCTTGGAAGCGGCCCTCAAAAAGCTGCCCGTCATGGTCATGCTGCCCTCGGACGGCTTCGACCTGTGCCCCTTGCAGGACGTCCCCGGCCTGCTGCGTACCGGCAGCCTGGACGATGTGAAGCGGGCCCTGGCCCAGGCCGCGCCGCCCGCCCTGCCGGACGACTATCTGGAATTGCAGCCCGAGCTGCCCCGCTGGCGGGCCTTGCTGGAATTGTAACGAAGGCGGACGGGCCTTGGTCCCACGGGTTTCCCGGGCGCTGTCCGCGCCGTGGAGGCCGCCCGGTGCCTGATGGAGGCGCAGGGCGGCTTTTTCTTTCCGGGGCCTGCCATACGGCCCGATCGTTTCCCGAAGGCCCGGCAGGGAGAGATGGGGCTTTCTGTGACCGGGAGCATGGCACGCGGACGGACGGCTCCGGAGCGTGCGGGATGCCTGCGTCCCTCGCAGCCATCCCGCGGGGCTTGAAAAAACAGGCTCCGCTGGGTAGCGTCAAAAGAGCGGCTGCCCCGGGAAAGGGCGTCGCAGAGCAGGCCCCGCAGGGGGCGTGCGGGAGGATGTCATAGTGTTCAGCGAACGGGTCAGGAATTACGGCTCGCGCGGCAAGGGCGTGAGCGCACGTGACAACCATATCATCAAGGGCATGAAGGCCCTGCACCTGCTGGCGGCCCTGGCCTGGGCGGGCGGCGCCTTTTCCATGCAAGCCCTCGGTTTCCTCAAACTGGGCATGGACGATCCGGCGACCGTGAAGCTGGTGGAATACTGCCGCTATATCGTGGATTCCTGGGTGGTCATGCCCGGGCTCATCGGCTGTGTGCTCACCGGCCTGTTCTATTCCATCTTCACCTCGCTGGGCTTTTTCAAATTCGCCTGGGTCACCTTCAAGTGGATCATCAGTTTCTGCGCCGGTTTTTGGGGCACCTTCTTCTGGCTGCCCGTGGGTGACCGCTGCATCGAGTGGCTCACGCCCATGGGGCTGGACTGGCCCTTGCGCTTCGTGCGCTCCTGTATCCTGCCGGAAGAACTCTGGGCCAGCCTGGTCCAGGTAGCCATCATCTTCGCCATGGCCCTGATCTCCATCTACCGCCCGCTGACCTGGAAGATGTACGGCGATCCCATCGTGCCGCCCACGTCGTAGAAGAAAGATTCTCGAAGGAGCCCCCTTGCCCGGCGCAAGAAAGGGGGCTTTCCCTTCCGACTTCCATCTTTCCCCAGTCGCTCCGGCAGGCTGGAAACGAGGGGACGGGAAACAGCTGATAAAAGAACAAGGGACGCTCCCGTACAGGGAGCGTCCCTTTTGTTTATGGGCTTTAGCCTGTTGAGCGCCTGACAGGCGCGAAACAGGCTAAAGCCCATAAAAAAAGACGGCGGGAACGTATGATGCGTTCCCGCCGTCTCCACATATCGTGCGACAACAGACGGGGCATGCCCTGCATGCCTCGCCTCATATCAGGTCCCGAAGGACGTTCCCGGGGACGCACGCCCAGACCTGCACGCCTGACGTGCAGCGGACATGACGGCCATGCCGTCCTGCGGTAACCGGGAAACAGCGCGGCAACGCCCGCCGCCAGCTTTAGTACCGGTCCGGCGTGCGTTCCGTGAAAGCGCTATTCGTCGTCCCAGGAAGAAGTATCGTCCACCAGCGTATAGCCGCGGACCTGGATGTAGTTGACCTCGTCCACCTGCTCCAGCAGGCCGGTCACTTCCACCAGGGCGCTCACCTCGTCGGCCAGATCGGCACCGGCGCCACGAGGGATGATGCGATATTCCACATCGTCCTGCACCACAGCCACACTGGCCTGCCGCGCATCGGCGGCACGGGGCACAGAACAGACATAGCCTTTCACGGTAATGGGATTGCTCATGCCTAGGTAATCCTTTCTCACAAAGCTGGGAAATGTCCCTTCTCCCCTTGTATCCGCTTTCCCGGCCTGCCGCAAGCCTTTGCGCGCTTTTCAGGCAGCACCCTGCGGGCCTAGAAACCGTATTTTTTCAGCAGTTCGTACCAGTGCCCGCGGGAGACACCGGCCATGCGTGCGGCGGCCCGGGCATCGTCGCCGCACAGCGCCCGTACCCGGGCCACATAGTGCCGCTCCGCCTCATGCCGCCAGCTGCGCAACGAAGGAAAGGCCCGCCCCGTTTCCGGCATGGGAGGCAGATCGGGCACGCTACAGGCCCCGGCTTCGGCCAGCGGGGGACAGACCTCCCTGCCGCCGGGCACGTTGCCCGCCACGCGTCCCTGCCCGGCCCGGCTGCGGGCCACGGCCACGCGCAGGCCGGTGGCGAGGTGCGCGGGCAACAGCAGGGACGCATGTTCCGCCGCCAGACAGGCCCGCTCCAGCGCATGGAACAGCTCGCGCACATTGCCCGGCCAGTCGTATTCGGCCAGCATCTCCAGCAGCAGGGGGGAAAGCTCCTTCTCCTCCATGCCGTTGCGGCGGCAGCAGCGGATGACCGCCTGCCGTGCCAGCAGGGGGATCTCGTCCCGGCGCCGGCGCAGGGGCGGGATCACGATGGTCATGCCCTGCAGGCGGTAAAGCAGATCCTTGCGAAAGCGCCCGTCCTCACTCATGGCCTCCAGATCCTGATTGGTGGCCGCCACCAGGCGAAAATCGCTCTCCACCTCGCGCACCTCTCCCACAGGACGGAAACGGCGCAGCTCCAGCGCCCGCAAAAAAGCCCCCTGTATGCCCTGCGGCAGGTCGCCCACCTCGTCCAGGAAGAGCGTGCCCTGATGCGCCGCCCGCAACAGGCCCTCGCTGGCCCGCTCCGCGCCGGTGAAGGCCCCCCGGGCATGGCCGAACAGATGGCTCTCCACCAGCGTTTCCGGCAGGGAGGCGCAGTCCACGGCCACGAAAGGCCGCGAGGCCCGATGGCTGTTGCGGTACAGGGTGCGGGCGAACAGCTCCTTGCCCACGCCGGTCTCGCCCAGCAGCAGGACGTTGACGTCGCTGTGCGCCGCCTGTTCCAGCTGGGCCAGCGCCGCCTGCATGGCCGGGCCGCTCCCCGCCACCTGACCCGGCTCCAGTTCCAGGCCCCGGCGCGAGCGCCGCCTGTCCCGGGCCTCCAGCACATGGCTCAGGGTCTCTTCCACATCGCACACCCGCACCGGCTTCATGAGAAAATCCCAGACACCGCCGCGCAGGGCTTTTTCCGCCGCATCGCCGTCGCCGTGGCCCGTAATGACCACGATGTCCGGCGCGTCGGGCAGGGCCGCCAGCTCCTGCTGCGCATCCAGACCGTTGCCGTCGGGCAGGAGCATGTCCAGAAGGATGACGTCCACGCCCGCGGCCGCCAGACGCCGTCCCTCGGCCAAGGTGGCCGCGCACAGGGCCTCGTGCCCCAGACGGCGGCAGGCCACCTCCACCATGGTGCGCATCAGGTTCTCGTCATCCACTACCAGCACACGGGCCATCCTTGCCTCCCTGCCCGGGCCTGCGGTCCCGGAGCTTCCCCTGTGGCCATCCCCGGGCGCGGCGTAGGGGCGCGCCTGCTGCCCGGTATATCGTTCCCTTTTTCCTGCGCTCTCCGGCTGATGCCGGATACAAAAGCTTTTCGGCCTTCGTCGTCCTTCCTGCGGCGTTCCCGGCACCAGAGCCCCGTCAACCCGGCGGACGGCCGGGCAGCTATCCGCCTGCCACGGCTGCCGTCCATCCGCCCGCATACGGGGCACGGCGGCATGATCCGCCGCGAAGACGGGGCATCAGCCGTTGTCCCGCCGCAGGGCTTCTTCGGCACGCGCCAGAGCCCCGGCACAGGCCGCCGCCAAAGATCCCAGCCCCGCCGCGTTCTCCGGCGTGTCCGCCAGCACCTGCCGGGCCGCCTGCTCCAGAGCCGCCGCCCTGAGACGAAGCTCCTCAAAACAGAGCGTGGCCGCGGAATTCTTCAGGGCATGTGCCGCCCGGCGCAGGGCCTCCGCCGTCCGGGCCGCCGGGGCCGCGGGATCGGCGGCCAGTTTTCGGCCGGCTTCCAGAGTTGCCTCCAGACGCGGCAAATCGTCCCGCAAGGCCGTGACCAGGGTATACAGCAGCTCCTCGTCCTGATCCGCGGCCGCCAGTGCGGCCGCCCTGTCCCAGATGACGGGGGCCTCGGCCTCCGCACCACAGGGCGTCGGCCCTGCCTGACCGTCGCCGGGACAGCCACGGGGCACGTCCCGCAATGCGGCCAGCAGCATGGCCGGGGGTACCGGCTTGTCCAGCAGGGCCCGTACGCCCAGCGACCGGAAGCGCGCCTCCTCGCCGGGGGCCAGACCGGCGGAATGGACGATCACCGCCTGCTGCCGGGACGCGGCACTCTGTCCGGCACGGATGCGCTCCAGCACGGTCAGGCCGTCCATGCGCGGCATACCGGCATCCAGCAGGATGACGTCCCACGCTGCGGCGGCCAGCATGTCCAGGACCTGTTCCCCGTCCGCGGCAAGGCCCACGGTGCAGCCCTGCTCCCGCAAGCGCACTTCGAGCAGATAACGGCCCGCGGCGTCATCCTCGGCCACCAGCACGCGCAGGCCCTGCAAGGGGCCCCCAGGGGCCGGAGCCGCAATGCCCTCTTCCACCGGACACGGGGTCCCGGACTTGGGGCCGGGACCGCCCTCCACGATCTCCAGACGCACTTCCAGCGTGAACGTGCAGCCCTGTCCGGGACAGGAACGCACCTGCACGTCCCCGCCCATGCGGCGGGCGATGGTGCGTACGATGTTCAGCCCCAGACCGGTGCCCGGCTTGCCGCCGGCGGCACT
Source organism: Desulfovibrio sp. SGI.102 (assembly GCF_050314315.1). Lineage (NCBI taxonomy): Bacteria > Pseudomonadati > Thermodesulfobacteriota > Desulfovibrionia > Desulfovibrionales > Desulfovibrionaceae > Desulfovibrio > Desulfovibrio sp. SGI.102. The sequence goes on from NZ_JBNPNC010000040.1 coordinate 11,720, forward strand.
GCCCCGGCAAAAACTTTCAAAGACCGTCCTTTCCTCGCCGGGCTCCAGCCCGGGCCCGCTGTCCCGGACGTCCAGCCGCAGCAGGAACACGCCGGAAGCCAGGCGTTCTCCGCCTACCTCCACGTCTACGCGGCCCCATTCCGTGAATTTGACGGCATTGCTCACCAGATTGCCCAGGGCCTGCCGCAGGCGGAAACCGTCGCCACGAACCTGCCGGGGCAGATGCGGCGCCAGATGCAGCAACAGCTCCAGCCCCTTGCCCTCCGCCGCCGGTCTGTACAGATCAGCGCAGGCCCGCAGGCAGGCGGGCAGGTCGAAGGTCCGGCAGCGCAAACGCACGTCCCCCTGTTCCAGAGAAGCATGGTCGGTGATGTCGTCCACCATCTCCAGAAGGGCCCCGCAGGCCCGGCGCAGATAGGCCAGGGCCGTATGCCGCTGCTCCGTCCCGCAGTCCTGACGGTCGAGCAGATCGCTCATGCCCAGCATGGCCGCCAGCGGGGTACGCATGTCGTGACTGAGACGCCCCATGAAGGCGCTCTTGAGGCGGCTCTTCTCCTCGGCCTGCAAACGCCGCAAGGTCAGGTTGCTGGTGATGCCGCCCACGGCCAGCACCCCGGTCAGGGCCAGCAGACCGTACAGCAGGCCCAGCTCCCGCTGCTTCCGCTCCAGATCCCGCACATAGGCGGCGGCATCCATGCTGATGCTGATACCGCCCAGCATGTCCCCGTCCTTGTGGCCCTGGTGGCAGCGCAGACAGCTTTCCTGTGCGGCCAGTGTCCTGAGCAGGCGCAGACGACCCTGCGGCAGGCAGTCCTCCCCGCTGAAGAAGACCTGCCCGCCCTGCGTGGCCGTGGCCAGTATCCGCCGTTCCCAGTCATCGGCCCGGTTGCCCGGCCGCAGGGGGGCCTGGCCCACGATGGCCAGACGGAAGCCGGGCTCGGTGAGGCGTTCGGCCATCTGGCGGCTCATGTAGGCGGGATTCATGAGCACCAGCGTCCGCCCGTCGGCGGTCTGCAGGGTCCTGTCCTTTTCCGGCAGCCAGGGATTGGGCTCGCCGTAGGCGCTCAGGGGCACATAGACGCCCCCGTGGCCCGCGTTCCAGTCACGGGCATCCATGAGCTGGTGGGCCGTGGCCGCCAGGCGGGTATGGCAGAGCTCCAGCAGGTGGGCCTGCTCGCCCTGCACGGCATGGCGGTACAGGCAAAAGGTCAGGACCAGCCAGGCGGCACTGGCCAGCACGGGCAACAGCCAGCGCCGCCAGTGTCCGGGCCCGCCGGACGGCGGTACGCGCTCGGGGTCGGACATGGTTCCTCCGTCGGCCCGTTCGGACACGCCGGGCTGTCCCGACGGCGGAAGCAGGGCCGGAGTTGTCATATTTTTCTGAAAATCTGTCTTTTTTTCCTGAAAATCACAAGGCCCCGCCGAGAACAGAAACTCTTCGATCCAATAATAGCCTGATAAAACGAGGAAAAATGTGAACGTGCTCACAGCGGCCAAACTGGCACGCCCCTTGCTCTTTTTGGAACAAACGCCGGAGGGGACCGGCGTCATGCTCAGATCGTCATCCCTGCCCCTTGGTGCGGGACAGGAGGCGATATCAACGAAGGAGGCTCTTTATGGGTACACCCCGCACAGGACCCTGGCTCAAAGTCTTTCTGGGTGGTCTGGCGGCGGGCGCGGCACTGCTGGCCGTGATGGCTTTTGCCATGGTCTCGACGGACCAGCGTCCGTTCTGCGCCAGCTGCCACATCATGCAGGAGGCCGCCGTGACGCACAAGCTGTCCACGCATGCCAAGCTCGCCTGCAACGAATGCCACGCCCCGCACAACCTGCTGGCCAAGCTGCCGTTCAAGGCACAGGAAGGGCTGCGCGACTTCATGGGCAACGTGTCCGGCAAGGACATCCCCCGCCCGCTCAGCGCGCGCACCCGCGACGTGGTCAACGAAAATTGCAAGGCCTGCCACTTTGCCACCAACAGCGAAGTGGCCAGCATGGATGCCAAGCCCTATTGCGTGGACTGCCACCGCAATATGGCCCACATGCGCCACAAGCCCATCAGCACAAGGACGGTTGCTTATGACTAATCGACTCTTCGGCCTCACCCTTGCGGCCGCGGCCCTGCTGGCGCTGCCCCTGCTGGGCGGCTGCCAGGACGTGGACACCGAACTGAAGGCCCCGGAATACAAGACCGGCCTGCCCGCGGGCGAGACCCGCATCTCGGCCTACAAGGAGGCCTTCCCGCATCAGTACGCCTCGTACCAGAAAAACAACGAGACGTCCGTCATGACCGAGTACAAGGGCTCGGTGCCGTTCCACAAGAACGACGACGTGAATCCCCTGCCCAAGGGCTACAAGCACGCCCAGCCCTACCTGAAGAACCTCTGGCTGGGCTATCCCTTCATGTACGAATACAACGAGGCCCGCGGCCACACCTATGCCGTCAAGGACTTCGTCAACATCGACCGCATCAACCGCTACGGGGAAAAGGGCGGTCTGCCCGCCACCTGCTGGAACTGCAAGACCCCCAAGATGATGGAATGGATCGGCAAGTACGGTGACGCCTTCTGGACCAAGGACGTGAACACCTTCCGCGGCAAGGACGCCATCAGCGAGATGGACGAGACCATCGGCTGCAGCAACTGCCACGATCCGGCCACCATGGAGCTGCGCCCCTACTCCGAACCGCTCAAGGACTGGCTGAAGCGTTCCGGCAAGGACTGGGACAAGCTCTCCCGCAACGAGAAGCGCACCCTGGTCTGTGCCCAGTGCCATGTGGAATACTACTTCACCCACAAGGACAACGGGCCCGCGGGCCGTCCCGTCTTCCCCTGGGACAAGGGCTTCGGCCCCGGCGACATGTATGAATACTACAAGAGCCACGGGCCCAAGCAGGCCGACGGCAGCAGCGGGCCCTTCACCGACTGGGTGCATGCGGCCTCCAAGGTGCCCATGATCAAGATGCAGCATCCCGAGTACGAGACCTTCATCGACGGCACCCACGGCGCCGCCGGCGTCTCCTGCGCGGACTGCCACATGCCCTACCAGCGCGTGGACGGCAAGAAGGTCTCCAGCCACTGGATGACCTCGCCGCTCAAGGACCCCGAGCTGCGCGCCTGCCGCCAGTGCCATGCCGACAAGACCGCCGACTACCTGCGCGGCCGCGTGCTCTACACCCAGGAAAAGACCTTCAGGCAGCTGCTCAAGGCCCAGGAAGAATCCGTGCGCGCCCACGAGGCCGTGCGCCTGGCCAACGCGGTGCCCGCCGAACAGCGCGCCGCCAATTATGACAGCCTGATGGCCGAGGCCCGCGAGATGGTTCGCAAGGGCCAGCTCTACTGGGACTATGTGTCCGCCGAGAACAGCGTGGGCTTCCATAACCCCGCCAAGGCCCTGGACACCCTCATGAGCTCCATGGAGTTCAGCCACAAGGCCGTGGCCCTGGCCGAACAGGCCACCGGCTACAGCATCAGCCCCGCCCTGGCCGGGGACATCAAGCAGATCGTGCCGCCCATCCTGAACATGAGCCGCAAGCTGCAGCAGGATGCCGATTTCCTGAAGCAGCATCCCTGGACGCAGCTCCTGCCCGTGCTGCCCAAGGCCGAACAGGTGTGGGACGGTCAGGAACTGAGCGCCCGCTAGGGCCTCGACAGCCCTGAAACGGGATCGGCGGCCCTGCCGGTCCCGCCTCGTCCTGAGGAAAACAGCAGCGCGGGCACGGCCCACGGGCCGTCACCGGGCCGCATCGGGGAGGGGATTCCCCTCCCCCTCCCCGACCTTTCCCGCAACGGCCCGGTCCCGCCCGGCCATGCCTCATCCTCCACCCCCGGGGCCCCGCAAGGGGCCCCCTTTTTTTAGGCCCCTGCCACAGCAGCCGCACGGCGGCTCCGGCGGCGTGGAAACTTTGACGCCCGCCCTCTTTCATGCGAAAAGGATGACAGATTTTTGTCTGTTCCTATGAGCTGGCATACTGTTCTTTTAAACGACATCTATCTGTTTTTGCTTGATATTTATAAAAACACCCTAAGGTGAGTCTTTTTGGCCCGGTATTTGCTTTGCATCTGGAAAACAGTTTTTCCGACGGCATCTCCACGCCGTGACTTTCAAACTTTCAGGCAGAGCGGATCATGAGAACCTATCGCCGTCTTTTTCAGATATTTTTCCTGGCCCTGATCCTGGGCAGCGCATCGGGCTGTGCCATGTTCCAGCCGGACGATCCCGGCTACAACAATCCCCAGCGGGCCCAGAACATCGTACGCACGGCCTCCAGCCAGGAAGGCAAGCAATATCGCATGGGCGGGGCCTCTCCCTCCCGCGGTTTCGACTGCTCGGGCCTCATCTGGTGGGCCTACCGCCAGAACGGCCTCAAGGTCCCGCGTGTGACCGTGGATCAGGCGCGGGCCGGATATGCCGTGCCCAAGAGCTCGCCCCGGCCCGGCGACATCATGGTCTTCAGGACCAGCAGCGGCCCCCGCGGCCTGCATACCGGCATCTATGCCGGTAACAATACCTTCATTCACAGCCCCAGCCGCGGCAAGACCGTACGCCGGGAAAACATGCAGCCCTACTGGGGCAACAGGCTCATCGCGGTACGCCGCATCGTCATCTGATCCCTTTGCAGGAAAGAACGAAAAAAGCGCGGGCGACCGCGCTTTTTTTGTGCCTTTTTTCCAGACATCCGGTCCGACAGGCCGCCCTTTCCCACAGACCGGCCTTTTTCCTCTGCGGGCGCAGGGGCTGGCATCTTGCCATCAGGAGTTTTTTGACGTAGCGTTGCAGTGAGATTTCCACTTTTTATTCCAGCTAATCTTGACGGGCGTTTCGCCACGCCCGGCCTTCACATAAAGGGCAGCCTCCGGGCTGTCCTTTGCCTTGTCCGCCCCCTCGCATCGGCGGTCTCTTCCTTTCCTGCCGGACCATCCCGCACACCTGACGGACGTCAGCGGCACGCGCTGTCCTTTTCAACAAGAACGGACCTTCGGACCGTCCCGATAGTCCCCCTGCTTTCCGGACGGATGCCCGCCCCCGGACAGCCCGGCCAAAAAACTCCACCGCGCAACGGGCACTGCCATCCTTCCCGCGCCTCCGTCCCGGCAGGCCCATCCCGTCTTCGGCCCGGCCCGAAGCCATAAAAAAAGACCGGCATACGGGGCATCCCGCAGCCGGTCTTCGTACGGTCACGATCAGATGTTAGCGTGCCGCTTCCAGAGCGATGTCCACGGCCGCTTCGAACAGGGGTTCGGACAGTGCGCCCCGCACCATCAGGCCGTTGACCAGGAAGCAGGGCGTGCCGTCGATCTTCAGCTTTTTGGCATCGTCCAGATCCTGGGCGATGATCCGGGCCGTCTTGTCGCTGGCGGCGTCCTTTTTCAGGCGGTCCTTGTCCAGGCCCAGCTTGTCGCAGACCTCGTCCACGAACTTCTGGCCTTCCAGCAGCAGGCGGTCGCGGTCGGCGTACATGGCGTCATAGAACTTCCAGGCCTTGCTCTCGCTCTGCGCGGCCACGGCCACGAAGTAGCGGGCGGCCAGCATGCCGGGGCCCTGCTCGTCCAGCGGCATGTGCTTGTAGACCAGGCTGACGTTCTTGCCGTACTTCTTCATGATCTCGTCCAGCACATGGGTGGCCTGCTGGCAATAGTGGCAGGTGAAGTCCGAAAAGGCCACGATGCGCACCGGCGCCGCCGCATTGCCCTTGACCGGGCGGCCCGACAGCGAGATCTGCTTTTGGGGCGTGTTTTTCACTTCCTTGTGCCACTGGGCTTCCAGGGCGGCCTTGCGGCGCGCATTGGCGCCCGCCTGGGCGATGTCCAGCACGTCTTCGCTGTGGGAGCGCAGCACGTCCAGGACGATCTCGGGATGTTCGCGCAGCAGATCCTCCAGCATCTGCTTCAGGTTGGCGTCGGTGACGGTGGCGGCACGGGCGGGAGTCGTATCCATGACGGGGGCCAGGCCCACCGCCAGCAAAAGGATACCGCCCAGCACCAGAGGACGGAACAGTTTCTTCATGCAAATATCCTATCGCGCCATGTCGCTTTCCGGCCCTTCAAGCCGGCTCTGCATGGCGGCATCTTCGATTTTGAACAGGAGTTCATCAAAATCGACAGGTTTCATCAGGTAGCCGAAAGCGCCTTCGCTCATGGCCTGCACGGCAAGCTGCATGTCCGCATGGCCGGAAAGCAGGATCACCTGGGCGGTGGGCCACTGCTCCACGATGATCTTGAGGGCGGCGATGCCGTCCATATTGGGCATCTTCACATCCATGACGACGATGGGAAAAGGCTGTTCGCGCATGGCTTCCACGGCCTGCAGGCCGTCCGCCGCCGTGTCACACTGGTAGCCGCGCCGTACAAGACGCTTGGCCAGCAGGGCCGTCACTTCCTTTTCGTCATCCACCAGAAGAATGCGCGTATCAGCCATGGAACCAACTCCTTGTTGCAATGCGGCGCTGATTTTAGCCAGAAACGGAATCCGGGGCAAGAACCCCTGCCCCGGGCGATGGCGGGGACCGCGATGCCGCCGGACATACCGGCATTTTTTTGTCACGGACGGTTCACGTCTTCCCATTTGCCGGGCTTTTCTTTATTTTGTTCCGCAGATGGCGGCCCCGGCAGAGGGGCCTCACTTTTTTGTTTGTTTCCCGTGAAACAGCTCCCCCTGTTTCCCGTGAAACACAGCCCGGAGGACAGCATGGCGCGCATCATTTCCATAGCCAACCAAAAAGGCGGCGTCGGCAAGACGACCACCGCCATCAACCTTTCCGCCGCACTGGCCGTCATGGAAAAGCGCGTGCTGCTGGTGGACTGTGACCCCCAGGCCAACAGCACCAGCGGTATCGGTATCGCCCAGGAAGACCTGCATCACGACCTCTACTCCACCTTCTATACGCCGGAGAACATCCACGAGAGCATCAGCAGCACCCGCACGCCCTTCCTCGACGTGCTGCCCGCCAGCACCAACCTGGTGGCCGTGGAACTGGAACTGGTGGACAAGATGGCCCGCGAGTTCTACCTGCGCGACTGCCTCGAACCGCTGGGCACGGAGTACGATTACATCATCATCGACTGCCCGCCGTCCCTGGGCCTGCTGACCCTCAACTCCCTCTGCGCCTCGCAGGAACTGCTCATCCCCCTGCAGTGCGAGTTTTTCGCCCTGGAAGGTATCGTCAAACTGCTGCAGACCTTCGAGCTGGTCAAAAAACGCCTCAATCCCAAACTGAACCTGCTGGGCGTGGTGCTGACCATGTACGATGCCCGCAACCGCCTGACCCGCGAAGTGCGCGACGAAGTGCAGCGCTGCTTCCCCGACCACCTCTTCGGGACGGTCATCCCGCGCAACGTGCGCCTTTCCGAAGCGCCCAGCCACGGCAAGTCCATCATCCATTACGACATCAAGTCCAAGGGCGCCGACGCCTACCTCAACCTTGCCAAGGAAGTGGCCCTGCGCGATCCCGCCCGCATGCCGCAGCCGCGCTAAAAAAACACATGACGGCCGGTCCTTCCTGAAAAGCCGGAAAGCCCCGCCGTCATGCCCGAGAGGCGGGCATAAAAAAAGCCGGGCAAAGCCCGGCAAAAAACAGCGGCAACGGGAAACACCGCCGGCAAAACTAGTCAGGATTGTACGGCGTGCATTCCACGGCCATGTGGTCGCGGAAGTGCTTCTGGCGCACCGTGGACTGGCAGCTCTTGCAACGGAAGACCAGCAGGCCGCCCAGATTGGCCGTGGTCAGATGGAACGGATGCGCGGGGTCGTTGCGCCAGTCGGCGGTATGGGCGCCGCAATGCGGACAGGTGACCTCGGGGCTGTACGGATAACGGAAATCCCAGAACTGGAGCAGGCGCTCGAAATCAGCCACGGGCTCGTCGTTCAGGTGTTCCAGGGGGGGCTCCATGGCCTTCAGGGCCTTGACGACGGCCGCCTCGCAATGCGACCACAGGGCGGCAGAAAGCTGCACCCCTTCCAGATTTCCCTGACGGTCGGTCAGGTACAGAAGATGCTTGTTGGACATGGTTTCCTCTGGTCAAAAGTTTTGGGGCAATCACTGTCGTAAAAAGTGCCGCCAGCACGGCATGATGTCAAGGAGAGAGCATGAGTAGCAAAGGTCTCGGCCGCGGCCTGGACGCCCTGTTGCGCCGTACGGATATGGGCGCCGCCCGGCAGGAAAAGAACGATACGCCGGAAAAAGAGACGGGCACGGAACACAGCCCCACCCTGCTGCCCCTGTCCCATCTGCATGCCAATCCCAGCCAGCCCCGCCAGACCTTCGACGCCGAATCCCTGGCCGAACTGGCGGCCTCCATCCGTGAACAGGGCATCATCCAGCCCCTGCTGGTGCGCCCCCTGGCCGACAGGCCCGGCCACTACCAGATCGTGGCCGGTGAACGCCGCTGGCGGGCCGCCCGTCAGGCGGGCCTCGGGCAGGTGCCCGTGCACGTGCGCGAGATGAGCGATGCCGAAGTCATGGCCGCCGCCCTTATCGAGAACCTGCAGCGCGAAGACCTCAATCCCATGGAAGAGGCCCAGGCCCTGCAGCAGCTGCGCGAGACCCTCAGGCTGACGCAGGAGGCCCTGGCCGCCCGTCTGGGCAAGAGCCGCCCGGCCATCGCCAATGCCCTGCGCCTGCTCCAGCTCTCGCCCGCCGCGCAGGCCGACCTCCATCACGGCCGCCTCAGCGCCGGTCATGCCCGCTGCCTGCTGGCCCTGGGCAATGACGAGCGCGCCCTGGCCGCCGCCGAAGTGCTGCGCAGCCATATCATCAGCGAGTCCCTGAGTGTGCGCCAGGCCGAAGAGGCCGTGGCCCTCTGGCGCGAGGAACAGCGCCTGCCCTGGACCGCCGCCAGTGAAGCCGCCCCGCAGCGGCCCGCCCCCTGCAAGCGCAAAAAGCTGCCCCAGATCGCCGCGCTGCAAAAAAGCCTCTGCGCCGCCCTGCCCTGCAAGGCCCGCGTCAGCGGCGATATGGAAAGCGGCCGCATCACCCTGCGCTACACCAGCCCCCAGGAGCTGGAAGCCCTGCTGAACCGCCTGCACTGCCACATCCCTGAAGACGAGCCCGCCGGGGAAGCCATCGCGGCCCCGGTGGATGCCAAGACCCCCCGGCAGTAGCCGGGAGGCAAAGAAAGATAATGGCGAGAGGGGAAGGGGCGTTTTTTGTAAAAACTGCCCCTTCCCCTCTCGCGCTCTCCCCATCCCTGAAAAAAACTTTCTTCCGGTCTGGCCGGAGGGTCCCCGCCGTTGTCTGAAAGACGGTGATCCCCTCCCTGTAAAAATGGTCAGGAACTCTTCCCACCAGAATGACAAAAAACAACAGGGGGCACGGTGTATCCGGTCAGGATACACCGTGCCCCCTCAAGCATCTTCTCCCCTACCCACGCCGCCGCAGGCGCGCGGCGAACATGCCTTCCAGCCAGGGGTGGTCGTGGGGCGTCTGCCATTGCACAAGGCGCTCCAGGCCGCTGTCTTCCGCCAGCAGCCAGTCCACGGCCTGCTCGTTCTCCAGCGGATGCAGGGTACAGGTGATGTAGGCCAGCTCGGCGCCGGGCTCCAGACGTGCGGCCAGAGCCTTGAGGATGGCCCGCTGCAGGTCGGCGTGCTCGGCAAGGGCCGTCCGGGGACGACGCCGCAGATCGGGACGGCGGGCCAGCACGCCCAGGCCGCTGCACGGCACATCGGCGATGATGCCGCCCTGCCAGCGGGCGACGGGCGGCCGGGAGGCATCGGCCAGGGCCAGATGCGGCAACGCCAGGCCCAGACGGCGGCAATGGCCCGGCACCTGCCGCAAACGGGAGAAGCTGCGGTCCGTGCACAGGCGCACGTCACCCCCCTGCTCCAGCAATTGCACGCTCTTGCCGCCGTAACCGGCACAGGCATCCCAGACGGGCCAGCCACGGCCCAGCCAGTCTTCCAGCCCCAGCGCGGCCATCACTTCCTGCGAGGCCGCCGCCTGCTGCGAAAGGGCCCCCTGCTCCAGCAAACGGGCAAGCGCCTCGCCCTGTACGGCGGCAGGCGTCTGCCCGGGCGCGAAGGCCACGCCCCAGCGCCCCACGGCCTGCGGCGCGGGACCGTCCGCCGGGACACAGGCCAGCAAGGCCTGTTTCAGGGCCGCAGCCTGGGGACGCGAGGCATTGACGCGCAGCGCCTGCCAGGGGCGCGCCCCGGAACGGGCCAGCAGGGCCCGGCAAGCCTCGTCACCGTAGGCCTGTTGCCACAGGGCCACCAGCCAGCGCGGCACGGCATGGAAGCGGGCCAGCCGCAGTTCTGCTTCCGGCAGGGCAAGGCTGCGCAACTTGCGGGCCGCGGCCGCATCCTCGGCAAAAAACGTTTCTTCATCCGCAGGTCCGGCATAGAAATCCGGCGTCCGGACGGAATCGCCCAAGCGCTGCACGGAACGCAGGCTGCCGTTGACCACCTTGGCCAGCCCCGGCCCGTAGAGCTGCCGGGCCAGATCCACGGCCGTATGCAGGACGGCATGGGCAGGCAGACGATCCAGGAACAGCAGGCCGTAGGCCGCCACGGCCAGCAACCGCCGCAACGGCAGGGGCAGCTTGAGCGGCTGCCGCAGCACCTTGCCCAGCACGAAGGCCAGACGGTTCTCCATGCGCAGGGTACCGTAAGCCAGCTCCGCCGCCAGATGCCGGTCACGCTCGGCCAGACCGCCTTCCTGCCGCCGGGCCGTGTCTTCCAGCACCTGCTGCAGGGCCGCCTGGATGGTGCAGCCCGCACTGAAGGCGCTGTCCAGCAGACACAGGGCCCGCAGGGCCAGGGCCGGGGCCGCGGGCGGGAGCTGCCGCAGACGGCGGCTTTCCGTAAAATGGCCGTTGCCTTCAGCGGCAAAGGCCTGACCGGCCGTGTCCCGGCCTGCTTTCCTTTTTGTTCCTATCATAGGTATCACTTTGAAATAAAATGATTATTTTTAGCGTTATCTCCGGTCTCCGCGCTGTCCTCAAGCCCGAGGAACAGGCGCACGGCCCCCTCCACGGCCGCAAGGGACACCAGCGTGTCCAGACAGGGGCCGCAGGGACGCTGGTTGAGGATGCCGAAGACCGGCAAGGGGTAGCTGTCCTGGATGCCGGAGGTGAGGTCCCGTTCGCAGGCCACGGCGATGATCATGCGGGGCCGCGTCTGGACCACGATGCGCCGGGCGATGGTCCCGCCGGTGGCCAGCGCCAGATGGAAACCGTAACGGTCCCGCAGCTGCAGCAGACCGCCCACGGGGCATTGTCCGCAACGGCGGCACAGGTCCACATTATGATTGAGCCGGTGCGGGCAGGCACTGCGCTGGATGCAGTGCGGCAGCAGCAGGAGCAGCCGCTCCGGCCGCACGCGCGGGCGGTCGGCCAGCACCAGTTCGTTGTTGACCTTGATGAAGGAATGTCGCACCCGCTTGCGCTCCATGCGCACCACCTTGGCCAGCAGCTCCATGAGCGGGAAGAACAGGCGGATGGTCACATGGCGCACGCTGCTCACCCCGGGGAGATAGCGCCCCGTGTAGACATGCCAGACCAGCGTGCCGCACATCCAGATCAGGGCCAGGATGCCTGCCCCGCCCACCAGCATGCACAGCAGCGGCAGCCAGGTGAGGGTCTGGCCATAGTCCGACCAGGGCAGGATGAGAAAGAAGGCCAGAGCCAGACAGGCCACGCAGCAGGAGGCCAGCATCAGGCCGATGAAGATGCGCTTGCGCCCGCCGCCGTACTGACTGGCGGGCAGGGAATAGGGAGACTTTCGTAGCATAGGACTCCAGTGAAGGCCAAAAACGGCCACACGGCCGAAATGGCCCACAGATGCCCTGTACGGCATTTTTGGCTATCAGCCATGCCGGGCATCAAAAAAAGAAAAAAAAGCGCTCATATGGCCCGCCATGACAAGGGCCTTCAGGACACACCGGACGGACTTGCCGTCATGGTCACAGCGCTGCCATCCTACACCAAAGCCCGCCGGGACAACAGATGCCCCTTGCCTCCCCTCCCGGCAGGAAGACTGCCGGAGCCTGCCCCCTCCTTTTCACCACAGCCATCGTACCTGTCCCCCTGGAGCTGGAACTCTCCCCTTTGTGAGCAGGCACGACGGATGCGCCCTTTCCGGCTCATGCCTGCAGAGGGTGCGGGACACTTCCCGGCCCGGTGTAGGACTCTCCACCGGAAAAGGCCGCCCTGCTGCGCCCCCCTGCCCGTCCGCATGGACACGATGGCTTCGGGACGCGGACGGCAGGAATGCGGCAGGCGGACAGGCGCCGGAACCTGGCCTGCCCCTCCCCGTATCCGCCCTCCTCTTGACAGACGGCCCGCAATAATGTCCCCTGCCCTGAAAGGAGGACGTATGAGACAATGCATGGATGCGGAGAACCTGCACCGCCGGATGAAGAAGCTCATGGGCCAGTTGCAGGCCATCGACCAGATGATCGACAAGGACGTGCCTTGCGAGGATATCCTCATCCAGATCAACGCGGTCAAGGGCGCCCTGCACCGGGTGGGCCAGATCGTGCTGGAAGGCCATTTGCAGCACTGCGTGCGCGACGGCATCGAACACGGGGATGCCGACGCCACCATCGCGGCCTTTGCCAAGGCCGTGGAACATTTTTCCCGTCGCAGCTAGCCGGGCCTGCCCGGCTTTTTTTTTGTCCCCTGCTTGACTACCTATACCCCTATAGGTATCTTGAGGGCCGATCCAATACATTTCCACCCCGCCTGTCCCCGCGCACATCCGCCGCAGAGTCTTCCGCACATGCCGGACCTGTGGATTGCCCATGACGCCCCGGACAGACAAGGAGGCCCCATGCTGGCAGACGTCAAGGAATGGCTCAGGGAAGAACCCCGGCAGGCACTGGCCCTGGGTATCTCGGCAGTGGCCCTGCTGCTGAGTTTTCTGGAAGTTGTCCCCGGTCCTGTGGATCCGGCCTGGCTGGCCGTGCTGCTGTGCGGCGTGCCCATCATCAAGGAAGGCGCCGAAGGCCTGTTCACGCGCTTCGACATCAAGGCCGACGTGCTGGTCTCGCTGGCCCTGCTGGCGTCCGTCATCATCGGCGAGATCTTCGCCGCCGGTGAGGTGGCCTTCATCATGCAGCTGGGCGCCCTGCTGGAGGAACGCACCGTGGCCAAGGCCCGGGCGGGCATCGAGCGGCTGGTGCATCTGACCCCGCGCACGGCCCGGCGCCTGGACGGCACGGCCGAGAGCATCATCCCCGCCGAAGAGGTACGCGTGGACGACCTGCTGCGCGTGCTGCCCGGCGAGACCATCCCCGTGGACGGCATCATCGTCAGCGGCCAGACGGCCATCGACCAGTCGGTCATGACCGGCGAGTCCCTGCCCGTGGACAAGGGCCCCGGCGATACGGTGTCCAGCGGCACGGTGAACCAGTTCGGGGCCTTCGACATGCGCGCCGTCAAGGTGGGCGAGGACAGCTCCCTGCAGCGCATGATCCGCCTGGTGCAGTCCGCCGACGCGGGCAAGGCCCGTATCGTGAGCCTGGCCGACCGCTGGGCCACCTGGATCGTGGTCACGGCCCTGACCGCCGCTGCGGGCACCTGGATCGTGACCGGCGAAGTGCTGCGCGCCGTGACCATCCTGGTGGTCTTCTGTCCCTGCGCCCTGGTGCTGGCCACGCCCACGGCCATCATGGCCGCCATCGGCAATGCCACCCGCCACGGCGTCCTGGTCAAGGAAGGGGACGCGCTGGAGCGTCTGGCCCGCGTCAGGGTCGTGGCCTTCGACAAGACCGGCACCCTTACCCGGGGCACTCCCGGCGTGGCCCATGTGCACAGCGCCCTGCCCGAACTCGCGCCGCAGCAGCTGCACCTCCTGACCGCCGCCGCGGAGCGGCGCTCCGAACACCCGCTGGGCAAGGCCATCGTGCGGGACGCGGGCACGCGGGACATCCCCGAAGCCGAAGATTTCCGCATGCTGCCCGGGCGCGGTGTCTCCGCCCGTGTGGACGGCCATGCGCTGCTGGCGGGCAACCCTGCCCTGTTGCAGGATAACGGCATCGCCCTGTCCCCCACGGACAAGGAAGAAGCACAGCGCGCCCTGGATGCGGGCCAGAGTCTCGTCTATGTGGCCTTGGACGGCCATTTTGCCGGTTTCATCGCCCTGGCCGACAGCCTGCGCAACACGGCTGCCGCCACCCTGCAGGGCCTGCGGGACGCGGGCGTGTCCACCATGCTGCTGACCGGCGACAACGAGGCTGCCGCCCGCAGCGTCAGCGGGGGCCTGGCCCTGGACGGCGTGCGCGCCAACTGCCTGCCCGCCGACAAGCTGGAGTGGATCGCGGACAGCCAGCGTCAGGAGCGGCCCGTCTGCATGATCGGTGACGGCATCAATGACGCGCCCGCCCTGAAAAAGGCCTTCGTGGGCGTGGCCATGGGCGGCATCGGCAGCGACATCGCCGTGGACGCCGCCGACATGGCCCTGGTGCATGACGACATCAAGGAACTGCCGCACATCTTCGCCCTGTCCCGGCGCATGATGCGCACCATCACCCTCAATCTGTCCTTCTCCATGATCCTCAATTTCGCGGCCATCTTCCTGGCCATGGGCGGCCTGCTCTCGCCGGTGCTGGGCGCTCTCGTCCACAACGCCGGTTCGGTGCTGGTCATCATCAATTCGGCACTGCTCCTGAACTGGCGCCACAAGGAGGCCGGAAGGTAGGACCGGCACTGTTTTTCAGGGGGAAGGGGAACCCCTCATCTCTGCTGCCGATGCCCGTAAAGCTCCTTCGTCGCTGACGGGCACGGCCCTTTGGGCCGCCATTCGGTCGCTGCTAACGCGAGAGGGGTTCCCCTTCCCCCTGCCCCCCATCCCTTCCTCAGCGCGTTTTATTCAGAAAAATATGCTCCAGGGGATGCCGTATCTCGCACTGACGATCCACTCCCCAAATCCAGAGACTGCCAAAACCAACAGTCACCCGCAGAAAAAACAGAAAGGCCGCTCCGTCAGGAGCGGCCTTTCCTCTCTCTTTTCGGTCCATGTGCGCTGTCACGGCCCGCCGGTCAACGACGGGGACGGGTGACGTCACCTGGATAACGTTTTTTCGGGGTTGGGGGCGTGGGGGAA